>JAGQPF010000099.1 GCA_020426845.1 Planctomycetales bacterium | reverse complement strand
TGCTTCGGCGCCGGTCATGATGGACGAGTGGCGGAAGCCGTCCGCCAGCGCGAAGATCAACACTTTTCGCGGTTTTTCCGTCTTCACGCGGGCCTGGGGGCGGCCTTCTTCCGCGTGAGCCGTGGAAGCGGTTGCAGCGAGAGTCAGCAGTGCGAACGCGGCCAACGCATGGGTGAGTCGCAACATGGTAGGTAGATCCTTAGCGGTCGTAATGGCGTGATGACGTGGGCGCCGATAAAAGAGGGAGCGTCACGGAGCGCATGTTTGGACTGGTCGCTCGGGCTTCGCAAGGGTCGCCTGCGATGGAGGCCCGACCATGCCGATCTCCGGATTCGCTTCCTTTCTGCGGCAATTTGAACTATTGTTTTAGGAGTGGATGGCAAGGCTACTCAACCATGAGGAGCTTCCATCCATCAACGGGGAGGCTGCTCCCGCGTGGATTTCCATATTTTCCATGGATGTGATTCTACTCAAACATCACCCACATTGCGTCCACCGCCTCTCGGGGCTGGGCATGCCGTCCGGTTGGGATTGGCTGGACGCGGACGGGTGGCACGAGGAGAGAAAGATGGTGGATTTTCAAGTCGGTGATTGGGTGGTCTACCGTAAGACGAAGTTCAGCGCCTCGCCCGGACCCCGGGCCGTCAACGTGGTGCCTTCCGCTGCTGGCGAAGAGTACTCCTATCAAGTGGACAAGTATTGGGTCGTCGTCGAAGTGACCGACGGCAAGTTGGTGCTGGGGACTCGTCGCGGCAAGCGACATCGAGTGCGACTAGGCGACCCGTGCCTCCGCCGGGCATCCTTCTGGGAACGCCGCCACCATCGCCGTCGCTTCGTGGATGCGGCATAGGTCGACTTACGCTGCGGACAGGAAACCCGAAGCGTGAGCGAGGGATCGATTCGCCCAACCCTCCGCCACCAAAGGGAAACCCGAAGCGTTGTCGGGTCGCAACAGGGATTGTGCGGGGAAAACTCTGCGCGATCGTCAAACTTTGCCACAGCCCGGCCATTGCGGATCGGTAAAACCTCCACTGCGGCTTTTTCGGCTCATACCGATCGTGCCAACTTGCCGAACGAATGGAGGACAGCTCGTCGGCGGGCTGCGCGAGCTTGCCGACTCGAGCTGGTCGAAGGAAGTCCACTCCGCTACTGCGTTCGGCGATGCGCCCTCCGCCAATCACCCAGTCAGGACTCCCTCTCCCGCATTTCGGGCGCGTTCGGTGAGGAGATACCGATGCCACGACTTTTTTGTGCGCTCGCTTTGATGGCAGCATTGGCGGCGGTCCAGTCGGCCCAGGCACAAGAGCCGTTCGGCGGCCAGCCGTCCCCCTCGGATCTGCAAGTGGAGCAGAATCCGCAGTACTACATGATGCTGAAAATGATGGAGCGTTACGACGACCCGCATCAGGCCGTTCGCCGCAAGGCAGAGCAGAAGGCCGCCGAGCGCCGCGGACGGCTCGCGTCCCAGAAGTGGTACGGCTACTCGCCCCTCCGCCCGACCACGAACGTCGTGCCGTGGATGAGCTCGTATGGGCAACATTGGATCGGCAACGGCTACAACCCCGACCACTGGGTCGGCCGCGACTATGCGCCCACCGCGCTGTTGATTGAAACGGTGCAGCGCTAACAACTGGTCAGCAACTGGTCGATGTGGCGGCGATCGTCTCGCAGCTCGAGGTTCGACTTGTTCCGCCGTGAAGCACGAGCTTGAGACACGTCGTCGTGAAGCGCACGAGTGCCGAAGCGCACGAAAACGCCCGTTGCCGATAGGGCAACGGGCGCTCGGTTTCAGCTCACCCGCCAACGTCACGCGACGGTCGCGGGCATGACGGGCTCCTCCACGCAACTGGCGCGGTGAAGTGAACTACTTCACTTCGATGCGCCGGGGCTTGCGGGACTCCGCTTTCGGCACATGCACGGTCAACACGCCGCGGTCATAGTTCGCCTCGATGTTCTCGGCGTCGACATCGCGAGGCAGCGCGAACGTGCGCAGGAACTTGCCGTATCGCCGCTCGACGCGATGATAGGTCTTGCCCTCGTCTTTGCGCTCGAACTTGCGCTCGCCGCTGATCGTCAGCCGGCCGTCCGCGTACTCGACGTGGAACTCATCGGAATTCAGGCCGGGCAGGTCCATGGTGATCTCATAACCACCTTCCGTCTCCACGACGTTTGCGTGCGTGTTGGACCACTCGGCCGCCTCGCTCGGGACCGAGAAAAACGCATCGTCCAACAGTTGGGTTAGTCGCGAACCCCAAGGAACCATGGTTGCCATTGTACTTTCTCCTCTGTTGAAACCAGAAACCTTTGGAATCCTCCCGCCCCCTCGGGCGTTCCGGATTCTGCCTCCGAATTTCTAAACAGCAAGCTGCGTGCCAATTTGCTGCGGTTGGCATAAGTCAAAGAAAGTCAACGGGATGCGACGGCCATGACGCCCAGCGTCACAGTGGCGAAGTGTCAATCTGGCACGAGGCAAGTCACTTCGTTGCCTGCTCGCCTTGCTCGTCGGTCAACATGACAACGACAACGTGACGGGAGTCGCATTTACAAGACGCGCAGCTTTCTCTATCGTCCGCGCCCCGAGCCCGGGTTGGTGACGTGCGCATGGCATGCCGCCATGGGTCGCTCACCTTTGCCCATGGGAGTGGGGGCAGCGGCCGCCGATGTTTCGTCGGAGCCGTCCAGCCATCGCTTGAGGGCAACAACTCGGTCAGACACTCAAGGAGGAACAGATGAACTTCTTCACGTGGATTCGCGAAGGTGTGCGGCAGGCAGTGTTGATGGGCGTGTCCGACGCGGTCGAGACGATTGGCGAGCCAGCGGAGAACGCTGGATTCCGCGAGGAGTTGTCGTTGGCGATTGAGCAAGGCGGCGCGGAAGCCGCATTGCCGGGCAAACGCCCTCAGCGCAAAACGACCAAGCGGCTGGGCCGCTCCTTGAAGGACGTCGAGCCGGTCGGCAAACAGGCCTAAGAACCGCGCCGGCCAAGGCGTTAATCGTGCGGCGCTGCGCCGGCCAAGGTACGCTTCGCGCGTAGCATGGGCGTCCTCGCCCGTGCAGCACTGCGCAACTCGACTGCGCCGGCCAAGGCACGCTTCGCGCGTAGCATGGGCGTCCTCGCCCGTGCAGCACTGCGCAACTCGACTGCGCCGGCCAAGGCACGCTTCGCGCGTAGCATGGGCGTCCTCGCGCGTCCTCGCCCGTGCAGCACTGCGCAATTCGACTGCG
>JAGQPF010000098.1 GCA_020426845.1 Planctomycetales bacterium | reverse complement strand
TTGGCTTTGCGTCCCCGCGCGTCCTCGAGCAACTGCAACAGCGCGCCGCGGCGGCGCCCGGACGGCTTGGCCAGCGGCAGCAGCCCCTCGCTGAACATCAACATCGAGTCACCCTGCCCGAGGTGATTCGTCAGCAGGCGGAACGTGTCCTCGGGCTGCGTGCCGAGCGGCACCGAGTTGCCGAAGAACGGCTCGGCCGAGTGCGACAGCGCCGCGCCGACTTTGCCCGACGTGCTGAACTGCAGACTGCCGGACTCCGGATCGATCAGGCAGTAGAACAGCGAGGCAAACTGGTCGCCGGCCGAGGCGGTCCACAATGTGTCATTGAGCCGCGAGACCATTTGACGCGCGTCGTGGCGATACGAGCCATGCGCCTTGAGCGCGGTCTGCAGGTTGGCGGCCGTGAGAGCGCCCTCAAGCCCCTTGCCCATGGCGTCGCCGATGGCCAGCGCGAGCTGCCCGTCGGGAAGCACACACCAATCGTAAAAGTCCGTCAGCAAGTCACTGCTAGGTGTGGTCCAGCCGGCCACCTCCCAGTTGTCGATGAGCGGTGGCAAGTGCGGAAGTCGCTCGACCTGCGAGGAGGCGACGATGTCGCATTGTCGTTTGAGATCCTTGCTGGCGACTCCTTCATGCAGCAACACCTCACGGTCGAGATCGGCCGCGATCCGGCCGGCGATGATCTCGATCATGTTGGTCTGCTCGGGCGTGAAGTCGCGCGGCTCCGCGGAGAAGACCCAAAGCGTTCCCAGTGGAGACGTGGGGCTCGACACCGGAACGCAAACGGCCGAGGGGAAGCCTGCTTCGGGCACACGCCAGTGCGAGAGCACCTCAGTATCCTCAAGCACCACCGCATGCCCGACGAGCGCCTCCAGATCGGCGACCGAGCCGCGCAGAGCGCGGGGCGGGTCGAGCAGCCGTTGATGAGGAAGTCCCCAACATGCGCGAGTCTTGAGCTCGGTCGTGTCGTCGTTCAGCAGATAGAGCGAGGCAGCCTGCGCGCCCACCGCCTGCGCGCCAGCTTGCAGAATCGCCTGCAGCCGTTCGGCCAGATGAGATTCCTCATCGGGGCGCGGTGTGACGGGGACTGCCGCGGCAAGCTCCGCTTCGCGCTGCCAGAGGGCCCGCCGAGTTTCACGCAGCTCGCCGCAGACAACGTTCAAGGCAGCGATCAATTCGCTCGCCACTTGCTGCTCCACCGGGGGAGCGCCCGTGAACGAAGTGGTCAGTTCCAACGGCTGCCCATCGTGATCTCGCGATTGATTCAGCTGGACGCGCCAGCCCAGCGCTTTCTCCAGAACGGATGACAGGACGACCAACTCGTCCGGTTGCTGCTCGTCAACACAACCGCTGTCAGCGTGAATTTTCAAGTACGCGGGAATCTTGCTTGTCACGAGCCGCTCGCCTCAAGTTGGTGGCCGCCAACCATGGCCATTGGATCCGCCGGAACTCCTTGCTCCGCCGGAACTGCGTCCGTGACAGTAAGACCTTTATCGACCGGCAAACTCCCCGTGCTTTGCCCCGTTGACTCGAGAGACTCGTTAGAGGGCCTGTTCCGAGTGAGCGGGCGGAATGGCCGACGCGGGAGGTCCGTTTAAGAGGCTTGCAGTGATTGATGGGAGCATTAGCGTTCCCTTAGGGCTTGGTGCCCCGGGAAATCAAGCACGTCGCGCGCAACAGCCCCGGCAGGGGCGACAGACGTTAGCCCTGGGCGCGAGCCGGCGCAAGCCCAGGGAACTGAGGGCGTCATGCGAGCCCGGGAAATCAAGCACGTCGCGCGCAACAGCCCCGGAGGGGCGACAGACGTTAGCCCTGGGCGCAAGCCCAGGGAACCGAGCGCGTCGCAACTCAAAGAAAAGAGAGTGACCCCAACGGGACTCGAACCCGTGTTACCGGCGTGAAAGGCCGGTGTCCTAGACCGCTAGACGATGGGGCCGGAGGGCGATTGGCCTGTGTGGCCTGTTCGATCCTGCTTCTATGAAACGGTAAGAGGTCAGCAGGTTCGCGTCAAGGGCGTTGTGAGGCGCAGACGTGTGCAAAAGAGAATCGCCTCGCAGTGTTGGAACACTGCGCGATGCCAGCAACGCCGAAGAGAGCGCTTCTGAGAGAATGCCCCGCCCCGTGGCCCGTCAGGTTGGAAAACTCGCGAAGTCGTGGCGAGCCACGAACTAGGGGCGGCCAACCCAACGATCTAATGTTGGCGGAGCACTAGTTGCCGTCTTCGGCCGCTGTTTCGGGCGCCGGTTCATCGGCTCGTTTGATGGCTTCATACACTTCGCGACGGTGCACCGGCACATCGCGAGGAGCCTCGACTCCAAGTCGCACTTTGTCGCCACGGATTTCAACAACGACGATGGTGATGTCGTTGTTGATGACAATGCTCTCGTTTTTCTTCCGGGATAACACCAACATGCTTCACATTCCTTGTTTCGGAGCGAGCGGATGCAACGAAGTGCGTGGGGCAGATGCGAAAAAAAGCGAAACTTACCTGGACCCCCTCTTGACATCCTCAAGCGGCTCTTCATCCACTCTACGTATGGGTTGACCGCAGTCAAGCAAAGCCGTTGCCAAAGCGTCCATTTTTGTGGATTTATTTGGTCGCGACGACCTCAACCCCATTCTCCGTTACGATTTGGCTAGCCGCTCCAACTTACCGAACTGCGGGGGTTGGCAAGCGGCCGCCAGGGCGAGAGCCTCACAACAAGCCGTTTGCAACCAAGCACTTACGACTACACAACCCATTTCGCGGGCGATCCGACTCGGGAGCGATCCGAGTGAGCCTTCCTCGCTCGGCGAATCGCCCCAACCCGCCAGGAGCAGCGTGCTGCCCAACGAAGCCCATTCCTCACGTGGCATTCCTAACGGCATTCCTCATGGAAAACGGCGTCGGTAAACACAGGGGCGGTTGCGAGCGTGCTGAGCGACTTTATAATCTCAAGTCCTTGAATTCACCCAACCGGGCTGTCGTTGTCGAGCATCCTTCCGGCGACTTACCCCTATCCCACGCAACACTTCGTTGAGAGAGCCGATGCGGGACTGGATACATAACGTCGGCAATACCCTCTGGACCGTGGCGAGCGGCATGCTCGTGACGTTGCGGTACTGGATGATCACCTACCGCAAGGACCGGGGCACCTTTACGGAACAGTTCGAATACCCCGAAAAGCCGGTCCCCGTCGCCGCTCGCTATCGCGGGTTTCATCGCTACGATCTCACCACGTGCATTGCCTGCGACCAGTGCGCCAAGGCTTGCCCGGTCGACTGCATCTACATTGGCAAGGAGAAGGTCGAAGGGGGCAAGGGATTTCGGATCACCGAATACACCATCGACTATACGAAGTGCATGTTTTGCGCGTTGTGTGTCGAGCCGTGCCCTGTTGACTGCATCTTCATGGGAGCCACTCACGACTTGAGCTGCTATAGCCGCGACGGGTGCATTGTGGACTTTTCTCGCATGCCCGTGGATGTGGCTTGGGGACGGGCGACCCTGAACCCCACGGCAGTCGCGGAGTCCAAGGTGATTGTCGAGCCGGTCCACGGCGGCCCTAACTCCTAGCCGGCTTCCTCACAGCCCGCCGAGAAAGCCCCAACGCTGAATCGAAGCAGGCTTCGCCTTGCGGAAAAGCGCTGGATCGATCGCCGGACCAGGGGTGTTTTCAACCGCCTCCTCACGCCAAATCTGGTTGGAAGGTGCCATGGCCCACACTTATCAGCCCGCCAAACTCTTTACCCCCGAGCAGGCAAACGCCATGTTGCCGCTCGTGCGCGCGATTGTCGCCGACTTGGTGGCGTTGAGCCGTGACGTCGTGGAGCGTCGGCAGCGACTGGCCAACGTCACCGGAGGCCGAGAACTCGATGGCGACGACCCCTACGCGGAAGAACTCGTGGCGGCCGAGCGAGACCTGGACCGCGACGCCATGAAAATTCGCGAGTTTGCCAAAGAGCTCGAGGAACTCGGCGTCGAGCTCAAGGATCCGCTGGTGGGGCTGGTCGACTTCCCCTGCGAGCGCGACGGCCGCACGATCTACCTATGCTGGAAGCACGGCGAACCGCAAGTCGACTTCTGGCACGAGCTGGACGCCGGCTTCCAAGGCCGAAGATCCCTCCCTCTATAAACCACCCGACACCGCGGCACGACGTGGCACAGGCTGCCAGCAATCCAGTGCAGGCTGGCGGCCTGCACTACGACACGACGTGGCACAGGCTGCCAGCCTGTGGTGTGATCTTAATTAAATTCAGTGCAGGCTGGCAGCCTGCACTACGACCTGGGCGCAGGCTGGCAGCCTGCACTACGACCTACACCACGACGGCCCGTCTAGAGAGGACGCGGTGCGACAATCCGTCGCATCCGCGAGAGAATCGGGGCGAATCTTAAATTCTTTGCAGGTTGACGTTTGTCTCGTCCTTGCAAAGAAAGTGTCGTGCCCTAAAATCTCCCTTTTCTCATTCGACTTTCCAACCGCGAGTATCTTGCGTCATGATGACCGACGCCACGGGTTCGGCACTTGGGGTCGTAGCCTACCTTGCCCTCTTTGCGGGCGCGGGCCTGATCTTTCTCTTTGTGAATCTGCTGGTCGGCCGATTGGTGCGTCCACAGGACCCGCACCCGGAAAAGTTGGAAGTGTACGAATGCGGCGAGCCCACAATCGGCTCAAGCTTCGTGCAGTTCGACCTGCGGTTCTACGTCGTCGCCTTGTTGTTCATCATCTTTGATGTCGAAGTGGCGTTCTTCTTCCCGTGGGCGACCGTGTTCGGCAAGGCGAATCACTTGGCCGACCCGAGCTTGCCGGTAGTGACTGCCCAAGGTCAGCTGACGCCGGAGGCCGACGCGCTCTATCGCGAGATGGGCATTCGCGAGCCGCAGGCGCCGGCGACAAGCGGCGGAGCCAGTGCGGAGCTCGCCATTCGCGATGGCGGCAAGACGCTGGCCAAGGTGACGCTGGTGGACATCTTCGTGTTTTTCGCCGTGTTGATCATCGGCTTTGCTTATGTCTGGAGGCGAGGGGATCTCGATTGGGTCCGCGCGGTGAGTCGCGAACGGGGCGCCATGCGAGCCGGGCCTCCCCCCGACGGCTCCTCCAACCGCGGGCAGTCCGTTCTTTCGGCGTAAGTTGGCGCCGTCTGCCGGCTTGTATTACAGCATCTGCATCGGCGGCATGGCCGCCCAACCTGTTGAGCGTCGACAATGAGTGGTGTCGAATTCCTGGCGAGACTCAAGGGCAAGTTCGGTGACGGAATCGTGTCAGCCGATCTCGAGGCGATCGATCCCTGGATCGGCGTGTCGCCGGAGTCGCTCCCGAGCCTCTGCGCCTACCTCAAGTCGGAGGAGGACCTGGCCTTCGACATGTGCAACTGCATCACGGTGGTTGACCACCTGATCACCGATCCGAAGAAGGCCGCCAAGTCGACCGAGGAGCCTCGCCTGGATGTGGTCTATCACCTGACCAGCATTCGTCACAAGCACTCGCTGGTGGTCAAGGTTGCCTTGCCTCGCTGGCAGGATGGAGTGGAAGGGCAATGCCCCAGCGTGCCGACCGTGGCGGGCATTTGGCGCACGGCCGATTGGCACGAGCGCGAGACCTACGACCTGTCGGGCGTTTGGTTCGAAGGACACCCGGACCTTCGCCGCATTCTGCTTCCCGAGGACTGGGAGGGCTATCCGCTCCGCAAAGATTACGAAATGCCGCAGGAGTACCACGGCATTCGTGGCCGCTGATTCGGCTGATTCCGCGACTCCGCCTCGCTCCTCCCGTGCCTGTTCCCTCCCGCCAGCTCTCGCGAAATCGACATGTCCGCCAGCTTCGAGATTGACGACCCGCGAATCGTCGAGTTTGACGTTCGCACCGACGAGATGCTCGTCAATATGGGCCCCCAGCATCCCTCCACGCACGGCGTGCTCCGGCTGGTGCTGCGGACCGATGGCGAAATCGTCTCGGAGGTCGAGCCGCACATTGGCTACCTGCATCGGTGCGCCGAGAAGATCGGCGAAAACCTGGCGCCGCGGCAGTGGATTCCCTACACCGACCGGATGGACTATCTGGCGGCGATGAACATGAATCTCGGCTGGGCCTTGACCGTCGAGAAACTACTGCAACATCAGATCTCCGAAAAGGCGCGGCACCTGCGGGTGATCATCTCCGAGATGAACCGCATCGCCAGCCATTTGGTCGGCATGGGCGCCTACGGATTGGACTTGGGCTCCTTCAGCCCGTTTCTCTACGCGTTCCGCGAGCGCGAGCGAATCCTCGACCTGTTCGAGGAGGCCTGCGGCGCGCGGCTGACTTACAGCTATCTGACACCCGGCGGCGCCACCGCCGACCTGCCGCCCGGATGGCTGCAAAAGTGCGAAGGGTTCCTGGATCAGTTCGAGCCGATCATCAAGGAATACCACACCCTGCTGACCACCAACGCGATCTTCATCAAGCGGACCGCCGACATCGGCGTGATGTCGGCCGAGACGGCGATCACGTTCGGCTGCACCGGACCCGTGCTGCGTGGCAGCGGCGTCGACCACGACCTGCGCCGCGACGGCGAGCAGATCTACACCGAGATGTACGACGGCTACGCGTTCGAGGTGATTGTCGAAAAGGACGGCCATTACCCTAGCGATCACGTGTATCCCAATGTGCCTCGCGAAGCCGTGCTGGGCGACTGCTGGCATCGGTTCTACGTCCGGATGCTCGAGGTGATCCAGGCGATTGACTTGGTGCGCCAAGCGATGGACCGCTACAGCACCGCCACCGGCGATTGGGGCGTGCCGATTAAACTGACCACCAAGCTGCCCAAAGGCGAGGTGTATCTGGAGACCGAGGCGCCTCGCGGCCAGATGGGCTTTTATCTGGTGAGCGACGGCAGCGCGATCCCGCAGCGTGTTCGCGCCCGCAGCAGTTCGTTCTGCAATCTGTCGGTCACCAATGAGCTGTGTCGCGGCTGTCTGATTGCGGACGTCCCCGCCATTGTCGGCTCGCTCGACATCGTGATGGGCGAGATCGATCGCTGAGGCTGGCGAGTCGATGTCGCTCCGCGATAAGCGTGAGTTGGCCGGAATTAGCGTGTTGCTGGGAGTTGTTGGTTTGTTGCGTTGGGGGCTTGTCGCTCCCTAAGACTTTGTGCCATATTTCACGATCTTTTACGCTCAACCCGCTCGCTCGGTAAGTCCTGCACGGACCGGCGCCGGCCGAACCAGGGATCTTCATCGTGGTTGAATTCTTCCATCAAACGATTGGCCTGCCCTTCTGGGCCGCCGCAATCATCACCGCAGGCATCACCTGTGCTCTGGTGTTGAATGTGGTGGCGGTGGGTGCCTTGGTGTTTATCTGGCTGGAGCGAAAAATCGCCGGCCGTATTCAGGACCGACTGGGCCCGACGCGAGTCGGCGGCCGTTTCGGCTGGCTGCAAACGCTGGCCGACGGCATCAAGCTGATCGCCAAGGAGGACATCACTCCGGGCGCCGCGGACGCCATGCTGTTTAAGCTGGCGCCTTACGTCGGCTTCGCCGCGAGTTTCTCCGCCTTTCTCGCCTTGCCCTTTGCCGACGGCTGGGTCGGCCAGCACCTCAACTCGGCCGTGTTCTTCGTGCTCGCCGTGCTCGGGCTGGAGGTGTTCGGCGTGATTCTCGCCGGCTACGCCTCGGGCTCGAAGTGGTCGCTGTTCGGCGCCATGCGTGAGGCCGCTCAGGTGGTCAGTTACGAGGTGCCGCTGGGGATGTGCGTGGTTGTGCCCGTCTTTTTGGCTGGCACGATGAACCTCGTGACCATTGGCGAGATGCAGGCCGGCATGTTCACGAATTGGTTCGCCTTTCACGATCCGTTCGCCTTCGTGACATCGATCGTCTACTTCACCTGCGCAACGGCCAGCGTGAACCGGGCGCCGTTCGATCTGGCCGAGGCGGAAAGCGAGCTCGTCGCGGGCTTCCACACCGAGTACTCGGGGCTGCGATGGAGCTTCTTCTTTATGGCCGAGTACGGCTCGATGTTCCTGGTCAGCGGGCTCTGTGCGATTTTGTTCTTTGGCGGCTGGAACGGCCCCATACCGATCTTCCATTACGCCGGGTTCGCCGATGCGACCGGGGACAACGCCCAGATGCTGCACTTCGTGGCCAATCTGGCGGGCGCCATCAACTTCATCGGCAAGGCCGTCTTCGGCGTGATCGTGATGATGTGGGTGCGTTGGACGCTGCCTCGTTTGCGAATTGACCAGGTGATGACCACCTGTCTGAAATATTGCGTGCCACTGGCCGCCGTGTGCTTTGTGGGCAGTCTGGTCTGGGAAGTCTGGGATGTGCCGTCGCTGAACGACGTCAATCGCTTGGCCCCGGCCGGAGCCGTGCGCGAGCAATGGACGGAGCAGGTTGCCGAGCCCGCGACTGCTGACGACGACACGAAAACCGTGGCTGTGGGTCCCTCGGGAGGTGACCGCTAATGTTTTTGGGACTCTCGGTCGAATGTTGGCATGAGGTGTTCTTCGTGCTGTTCGCGACACTCTCCTGCCTGTTCGCGCTGGCGGTGGTGGTGTCGAGCAACATCGTGCGAATGGCGTTCTACCTCACCTTGAGCCTCGGCTCGGTGTCAGCGCTGTTCTTTCTCGCCGGCGCCGAGTTCGTCGGCGCCATGCAGCTGATGATCTACGTCGGCGGCACGCTCGTGCTGTTGATCTTCGGCGTGATGCTCACCGCCCAAAGCCGCTTTATCAGCATGAAAACGTCGGCGGCGGAGTGGGTGCTGGCCGGTCTGGTCGGTGGCGCCTTGTTGGCCATGCTGGGTTGGACCGCGATCGGGGTGCCCGAGTGGCGCACGCCTCGCGAGGACATGACGGCGGTGACCGCGGCAGAGACGCAAGTGAATACGGCGATCGGCCTGGCGTTCACCGGCGTCCGCGTGGACGGCCAATCGTCGGTGGGCTATCTGCTGCCGTTCGTGATCGTCTCGGTGCACCTGTTGGTAGTGCTGATCGGCGCCGCCTACATGGCTCGCACCAAGCGCAAGGCGTCCGCTGAAAATTTGGCCACGAGGGCGTCATGAATCCACTGTTTGCCCAAGTCACATGTTCCCACTATCTGCTGGTCGGCGCGCTGCTGTTCGTGACCGGAGTGGTCTGCATGGCCACCAAACGCAATGCGCTGGGTGTGCTGATGGGAGTCGAGTTGGTGCTCAACGGCGCCAACATCAACTTCATCGCCTTTGGCAGCCCGCTGCTTCGTGAAGCGAATCTCGGCCTGGATGGCCAGCTGATCGCGTTGTTCGTCATTGTGCTGGCAGCGGCCGAGGCCGCCGTCGCGTTGGCGATCGCACTGAACTTCTACAACAATCACGCCACGATTGACGTGGATCGAGCCAACGAGTTGAAGGGATGAATTTTATACCTTATTTGTTGGCGATCGCGACTTTTCTGCCGTTGCTCGCCTTCGTGATCAACCTGATTGGCGGCGCCACTCTGAAACGCAACGCGATGGTCGTCTCGATCGGCGGGATCGGGGGAGCTCTGCTTTGCTCGTTTTTTGCGCTATTCATTTGGTGCATGGACCACGACTTCGCGCTGGAGCACGGCCATGCGGCTCACACCGAGCATGGCGACCATGACAGCCATGGTGACCATGACAGCCATGGCGAGGAAGGCGAGCACGCCGACCCGCATCATGGCGAGGGTGCAAAGCCCACGGACGGCGAAGAGCACCATGACAAACAAAAGGGCCACGAAAAAGAGGCCGAGGAAGCGACCGAGCAGGTAGCCGCCATCGCGGACTCGCCCGGCGAAGCATCGGAAGGCGATGAGACGGAAGGCGCCGAGGAAGAGGATGGAGACGACGAGGACGACGAAGACGACGAGGAGGAAGCTCCCGCTTACCTCGCCGGCACTTGGTATGACCTGGGGCGGGCTGGCGGACTGCGGCTGCAGATCAGCTACTACATCGATTCGTTGACGATCTGCATGTTTGCGATGGTGACGCTGATCGCCACCTGCATCCATTTTTATGCGTCGGGCTATATGCACGACGAGGAGGCCGAGGAGGTCACCGACTCGGAAGTGCCGATGGGCGACGGGTTCCTCAAGCGTCCCGGCCGCTACCATCGATTTTTCCAAAGCCTCTCGCTGTTCTGTTTCAGCATGCTGGGGCTCGTATTGGCCGGCAACATCGCGCTGGTGTTCGTGTTTTGGGAGCTGGTTGGCATTTGCTCCTACTTTCTGATCGGCTTCTACGTCGAACGCCACAGCGCGTCGACCGCCGCCAACAAGGCGTTCATTACGAACCGAGTCGGCGACTTCGGCATGATCATTGGCCTGATGGCCTTGTGGAGCGGGCTCGGCACGTTCAGCTTCGCCGACACCGAAGTCGATGGGCACATGCAGCCCGGAATCTTCTCGCAAGTCCGTGACGACCACGGCAAGCTCGTCGTGCCCGACGGCATGGTGAAATTCGCCGCGCACGACGAGATGCAGGCGTTGATGTACGAGCTGGGTCCCGATGCCACCGCCGAGCAGCGAGACGCGGCGGTTGCCGCCGCGTTGCCACAGTGGCGAGAGTCGAAGGGTTTCCTGGGACTGCCGTACGGCTATTGGATGTTGATGATCGCCGGCGCCGGCGTCTTCTGCGGGTGCGTCGGCAAAAGCGCTCAATTCCCCTTGCATGTCTGGCTGCCCGACGCGATGGAGGGCCCGACCCCGGTCTCCGCGCTGGTGCACTCGGCCACGATGGTCGCGGCCGGTGTGTATCTGGTGGGGCGATTCTTCCCGGTGTTCACTCCCGAAGTGCTGTTGCTGATCGCCAGCTCGGGGTGCATTACGCTGTTCCTCGGGGCGACGATCGCCATCGTCGCCACCGACATCAAACGGGTGCTGGCCTATTCCACCATCAGCCAGCTCGGCTACATGATGCTGTCGCTGGGGCTGGGCGGCTGGCTGCCCGGCATGATGCATCTGATCACGCACGCGTTCTTCAAGAGCCTGCTGTTCATGTGCTCGGGCTCGGTCATCCATGCGGTGCACACCAACGAGATGCCCGAGATGGGCGGCCTTCGCAAGAAGATGCCGATCACGGCCTACACGATGCTGATTGGCTGTTTGGCAATCGCCGGCGCGGGTGTGCCGTTTTTGGTGGGCTTCAGCGGATATTACTCGAAGGACAAGATTCTCGAGCAGGCCTTCTCCTTTATGAAGACCAATGGCGGCCTGGGTGTGGTGTTCTTCGCCGCGGCCGCCGGTGGCGCCGCCATCACCGCATTTTACATGTTCCGTCTGTGGTACATGACGTTCGCCGGCAAGCCGCGAAATCAAGAGCGTTACGACCACGCTCACGAGTCGCCCACGTCGATGTACATGCCGCTGGTGGTGATCAGCGTGTTCGCCGTCGGTGTTGCCTGGAGCATGTTCGAAGCCGTGTTGGTGGGCACCGTCGGCGTGGTGGCAACGCTCATTCTGGCTTTGTACATGCGTGCCACGGGCAAGCTCGCTAATACGGGCCATGAGCACGAACATGATCACTCTCACTCACATGCTGACCACGATCATGGCCATGGACACGATGACCACGGTCACGGTGATGATCACGGCCACGGACATGGTGGCGGCCTCTCGCTAACCCCCTCCGGCATGTTGCTGACGATGGGAATCGGCTTCGCCATGGTGTTGGTCATGTCGTTGGTCGCGAACAAAGTCACGCTTGAGGGGATGCTTGAGCATGCCCGCCCGGTGCCGGTGACGCATGTGGCGGCCGGCGAGGCGATTCCCGCGGCAGCCTATTCGCAGGGCGAGTTGACTGAGTTGACTTGGCCCGACGAGTCGCTGAGTCACGACTTTTATCGCGTCGTGGTGCCTGCCACGATCCTGGCGTTCTCGACCGCGTTGGGCGGCATCCTGCTATCCACGTTGATGTACGGGCTCGGCTGGCTGAACCCCGGCGAGGTGCGCCGACAGTTCGGCGGCGTCTACAAGCTGCTGCTGAACAAGTGGTGGTTTGATGAGCTCTATGAATGGGTGTTTATCAAGCCGACCAAGGTGGTGTCGCAATGGTTTGCCTGGATCGACCGCACCATATTCGACGGGATCATCCATTGGCTCGCCGCCGCTGTGAAGAAGTTCTCGGTGTTCTGGGAGCGGCTGGCCGATCGCACGGTGGTCGACGGCTTCATCGATGGACTCGCCGGGTTGACCAAACGCACCGGCGCCTCGCTGCGGGGCGTCCAAACCGGCAGCCTGCGGCAGTACGTGATGTTCCTGGTGCTGGGCGCCGTGGTCGTGTTTCTGATTGTCTCCTTTTTCTGGAACCCTGGCCTCAGCCAGATCAATTGACCTGCGCTGGAACGGGCATGGGCCCGGCCTCGCGCGTTGTTTCAGCGTTGACCTGACATATTTGGATCTGTGGATTCATGAACGATACTGTGCTGCTGAGCCTGATTGTCTTTCTCCCCGCCATCGCCGCGATCATTCTTGCGTTCGCGCCAAAGGGGCAGGAGGAAGTTGTCCGCTACCTGACGTTTGGCGTGACGGTGGCCGTGTTCATTCTCGCGGTCATGTTGGCGGTCAACTTCGACGTCGACAGCCCGGCGGCCGCGCAGATGCAGCGGGCCTTCAGCGTGTCGTGGATTCCATCGTTTGACATCTACTACTTCATGGGGCTCGATGGCATCAGTCTGCCGCTCGTCGTGCTCACCGCATTGGTCAGCATGCTCGCGATGGGCGCCAGCTGGTCAATCACCAAGCACATCAAAGCCTACTGCGTGCTGTTTCTTTTCCTGGAAACGGGCATGTTGGGCGTGTTCATGGCGCTCGACTTCTTCCTGTTCTACGTGTTCTGGGAGGTGATGCTGCTGCCGATGTACTTCCTGATCGGCGTCTGGGGTGGCCCTCGCCGCGAGTACGCCGCGATCAAGTTCTTCCTGTACACGCTGGTCGGCAGCGTGCTGATGCTGATTGCGATTTTGATGATCTACTTCACCAGCGATCTGCGTGAGCTCGCCAAGGTGTCCGATCTCTACGGCAACACCGAGGCGGCCATCAGCTGGGAAGCGTTGAACGTGCATCCGGACGTCACGGAGAAGCTCGAGGCTGGAAACGTCGATCAGCCGGTCCACACCTTCAATCTCCAAGCATTGGCCGCGATGGCCCAGCGCACGAACGTGTTCAGCCCCTCCATGCAATGGTGGTGCTTTGTGCTGCTGTTTATCGGCTTCGCGATCAAGGTGCCGAGCGTCCCGGTCCACACCTGGCTGCCCGATGCCCACGTCGAGGCGCCAACGCCGATCTCGATGATTCTGGCGGGCGTGCTGTTGAAGATGGGCGGCTACGGCATCTTGCGAATCTGCTACCCGATCTGCCCGCATGGAGGCTACGACTTGGCCACAGTGCTGTGCTGGATCGGTGTGATCAGCATGGTCTACGGTGCCTTCGCCGCGCTGGCCCAAACCGACTTCAAGCGAATGGTCGCCTACAGCTCCGTCAGCCACATGGGCTACGTGGTGCTCGGCATGGCGGTCTGGTCCGCGCGAGCCGGCTACCAGTTCAACGCCGACTACTGGAATCAGGGCGTGCAGGGCGCGATGTTCCAAATGATCGGGCATGGCATCAGCTCGGCCGGCATGTTCTTTATGGTCGGCATCATCTACGACCGCGTGCACCACCGCAATTTGAACGAATTCGGCGGGCTGTTCGGCAAGATGCCCGTCTACACGGCCATGGCGATGGGCCTGTTCTTCGCTGGCCTCGGTTTGCCGGGTTTGTGCGGGTTCATCGGCGAGGTGTTCGTCGTGCTCTCGGTCTACCAGTACAGCGTGCTGATGGCGGTCATCTCTGCGTTCGTCGTGATTCTCACCGCGGGATACATTCTTTGGGCGATCCAACGCGTCTATCTCGGTCCGAGCTATCGCGGTCCGCATGAGGAGGCGATCACTCCCACCAACATGCGTGAGCGGGCAATTGGCATCACGCTGCTGGTGTTGGCCGTGGTGTTCGGTGTCTGGCCTTACCAAGCGGCCTTCAAGTACATGGATCCGACGATCACCCGTCAGGTCGAGGAGTTGGCCGATTGGACTCGCACCGTCAAGGCGCCGATGGAGGCTGCGGAGCTCGAGGAAGAGGCCGAAGGAGAGCAGGAAGTCGCTGGTCCGGCCGATGAGTCCGCCGCCCCCGCAGGGCCCGAGGCAACCGACTCAGCCTCCCACTCACCTTTGGCTCCCGAGGCCACAATCTCCGTCGCTGATCAGCTGGTGCTGAGCCCCTAGGTCGGGACGAATTTCGACGGGCAGGGCACGGCGGATTTTTCAACACAAACCACACGAGTTCGGCAGTGGACCTCAATCAACTTGTCAACCAGCTCATCGTCGACTCGAAAGGGCAGCTGGGCGGAGGTTTCTCCGTCACACCCGACTCGAGCTTAGGGGTCTTTGTGCCCGAGCTGATTCTGTGCGCGACGATCTGCTTGATGCTGGTGGTTCGGGTGGCCGGCTCCTGGGGAGACGCTCTGGACAAGGCGTTGTTGAGCTTCACTCGCTCCGCGTCGGCGTTTTGGATCGCGCTGCTGGGCGCCGTCGCGGCGTTGGTGGCGACCGCCCCTTGGGTCGCGTTGACCGGAGATGTCGACATCCAGCGGATGGAGATTTTCACCGGCATGCTGGTGTACGACAGTTTCAGCGTCTTCTTCCGCGCCGTGTTGCTGCTGTTCCTGGTGCTGTTTCTGATCTTCACCCGTCTCAGCGGCATTCCCGATCGCGAGGATGGTCCCGACATTTACTCGCTCGTGTTTGGCGCCACGCTCGGCATGTGCCTGATGGTCACGGCCAATCACCTGCTGATGGTGTTCATGGCGGTCGAGATGGCGAGCGTGCCCTCCTATGTGCTGGCAGGCATGGTCAAGGGCCGCAAGCGAGCGGGCGAGGCCGCGTTGAAGTACTCCATCTACGGTGCCGGCGCCGCTGGCTTGATGTTGTATGGCATCAGCTTGCTGGCTGGCGTGTTGAATTCGGCCCACTTGCCGACGATGGCCAACGAGCTGGCGGTTCGCCTGCCCTCTCTGTACGCCGAGGGAGGTTCGACCGAGCAACTCATGGTGTTGACCGTCGGCGGCCTGATGTTGATGGCCGGTTTGGCCTTCAAACTGTCCGCCTTTCCGTTCCACTTTTGGTGCCCGGACGTCTTTGAAGGCGCCTCGGCCGAAGTGGACGCGTTCCTCAGTGTGGCGTCCAAGGCGGCCGCTTTGGCGCTGTTGATTCGCGTGTGCCTGGGTCTGGGCACGGTGCCGCCGGAAGGCGTCAAGCCGGGCGAACGGTCCGCTCATGTCGCCGTCGCCAGCGTGGAGGCCCCATCATTGGCAGCCGGCGCCATGTTTGCCGCCACCGACGAGACGCCTGCAAAGCAAGCCGAGCCGGCAGGGCACGAAGAGGCCAAAGCCGAAAGCCACGACGCCAAGGCTGACGATGCCAAGGCCGACGATACACACAAGGACAAAGCCGACACGGAACATCACGCAGCGGCGGAGGGAGCGTTGACTGCGATGGAGCGACTCGAGCCGGCTCGCTCGTTCATCGGCAAACTGGTCGCCTTCTTCGCGGTGCTGACCTGCACGTTCGGCAATTTGGCGGCCTACAGCCAGACCAACATCAAACGACTGCTGGCCTATTCGACGATCGCTCACGCCGGCTACATGATGATGGCGATTCCTGCAATCATGGCAGCGGCGGGCGTGGATGCGGCCGTGGCCGAGAAGGCGACGGCCTCCGTTGGCATCTATCTGGTGACCTATGTGTTTATGAATCTTGGCGCCTTCGCCGTCGTCGCCTTCCTGCGCAACTCGATGCGTTCCGAGGAGATCGATGACTACGCCGGTTTGCTCGGTCGCGCTCCGCTGATGGCGATCTGTTTCGCGCTGATGTTGTTCAGCTTGGTTGGCCTGCCGCCGTTGGCTGGTTTCATCGGCAAGTTCGCCGTGTTCGGAGCCTTGGCGGACGCTTATCGCCTGACCTCTCATTCGTATCTCGCCCTGGTGCTCGTGATGGGCGGCGTCAACACGGCGATTAGCTTGTATTACTATCTCCGGGTCGTGAAGGTGATGACGATGTCGCCCGAGCCCGAACATCGCGTGCCGTTTCAGGTTTCGTTGTTTGCCGCCGCGTTCACGCTGGTGCTGACGATTCCGACGGTTGGGTTCATTGTCGGCTGGAATCGTCTCAACGAGATGGCCCTGGCGGCCGCTCAGAATCTCCTTTTCTAGCATTTTGCAACGCAAACAACCTCATCGGCAGCGTCGGGCTGCTTCGGCGCAGCGTGGGCCGATGAGAGGATTATTCGATGAGCAACGAAACGAACGCCATCCTCAACCAGGTCATCGTGTTGTTGAACCGCTCCCTGGCGGCCTACTTGGCCGACGCGGTGCCGTGGATGGGGCGCGCCGGGGCGGAAGTTGGCGAGTCGCTCACTGCCATGGTTAAGGATCAGCAGCAGTCCGCCGACCGTTTGGCCGAGTTTGTGTTGGATAATGGCGGAGACGTGGCTGCCGGAGAATTCCCGATGTCGTTCACCGCGCTCCACGATCTGTCGATCGAATTCTGCCTGAAAAAGCTGCTCCAGACACAGCAAGAGGCCGTGCAGTACCTGCAACAGGCGGTCGCGGCGCTCGAAAGAGCTCCGCTGGCAAAGGCACTGGTTGAGGAGACGCTGGGCAGCGCTCGCGGTCATCTTGAGACGCTCAACGAGTTGTTGGCAGCCGTGCACTGACGAACGGGCGTCGGGTTGAGAATCCGTTGAAAGCACCGCTCCCGGCGATCGGCACAGTTCACGGCATCCGTCAATTCCTCCCGGTTACAATGGACTCGTTCCATTTCGCCTGTGGAGGATTAGCTATGCGCAATCTACGCGCCGTTTCCCTGCTGCCTTTGACCTTGGTGACTGCTTCCATGGTTCATGCCGAAAGTATGTCGCCCACCTGGGTCGAGCCATTGCGTGCCGAGTTGGCTCTGCTCGACAAGTCGTCCCCTGCAACCGAACGCCGCCAACTGCTGGACCAAGCGGCCGCGGCGATTCGCAAGCAACTTGCCGACGTGGGCAAGGCACAACTGACCTTCATCTGCACGCACAATTCGCGTCGCAGCCATCTCTCCCAAATCTGGGCTCAAGTGGCTGCCGACTACTACGGCGTGGCCGGCGTTCAGACGTTTTCGGGCGGCACGGAAGCCACAGCTTGCAATATTCGCACGGTGCGAGCCTTGCGTCGTGCCGGACTGCAGGTTGTCGCCACCAGTGACGGGAGCAACCCTCGCTATCTCGTGCAATTTGCGGAAGACCGTCCGTCGCTCACCGCCTTTTCCAAGGTCTACAACGAGGACGGCAATCCCAGGAGCGGCTTTCTGGCGATGATGTGCTGCGCTGACGCCGACGAAAACTGCCCGGTTGTGCACGGCTCGGTCGATCGCATCCCGCTGCACTATGTGGATCCCAAGGTGGCGGACGGCACGGACGCGGAGGCGGCGACTTACGATCAACGCTCGCGACAAATCGGAGCCGAGATGTTCTACATGTTTCGCCAGGTGGCAAGCGCGGAGGCGAAGTAGCCACGACATCCGTCTGTTCTCCATATGTTTTGCCGGGAGCCGTGCCAGTGATTTCGACGTTGCTTGTGGCGTTGGCCGCCTGCGGTGCAGAGACGTCGCGCGCCAGCGGAGTAACGGAAGCATGTCAGTACGCAGGCGCCGCCGCGCCAGCGGGCCTCGCCACCTTGGAGCTGCAGCCGTGGATGATCCCGGTCGGGAACATTGTTCTGCTCGGCGCCGGAGCCTTGCTGTTCGTGCAGTTCCGCCGCCGCAGACGGAGAAAGCAGGCCGAGTCGCAATTGCAGGCCTTCAAGGAACGCGTCGTCGCCTACAGCGACGCCATGGATCGAATCAAGGAGCGACACAAGATGTTGCCCTTCACCGATCCCGATTTCACGGCGCCCATGGTGGGCGAGACATTGGCCGCATACGAGGAGGTGGAGCTTGCCCTGAAGCGGCACAATGACCACTGGCTGGAATTGATGGACACTTGGGACAAGGCGCAGTCCCTGCTGGAAAAGGGCGGGACGTCGGAATCGATTCAGGTCGTGTCACTTGTGGAGGGAACGCGTGTCGAGGAGTCGATCGGCAAACTGCAGCAAGAATGCGACTCCGAGCTCGATCGGCTGGAGCAAGCCCATCAGCGCGTGGACGCCTTGTTGGAGTCGAATCAAGTTTTGCGGGGCGCAATTGCCGAGAGCATCGCGTCGGTCGAAGGGCGCAACTTGTCGACCGAACCGTACGACGAGCCTCTCGGCGAGATCGCCGCGCGAACCGAGGAAGGTGAGCGACTGCGAACCGCCGATCCTCTCAATGCAGAGCTCGAATTGCAGCAGGCCCAACAGCATTTGCAGCATCTGCGCGACCGCGTCACCGGAGTGCTGGAGCAGCACGAGCGGGCGCAACTAGTCGAGCGTCGCGAACACGCTGCCGTTGCCCTGGCGGCGCGGCACCGCGCCGAGGGTCTGCGGTTTGGCGAGCCCCGGGGAAACCCGGACCCGATGCTCGAGGAGGTGCGGGAGCGCCACGCCACCGCATTGCGTGTGCTTCAGCAGGGCGATTATGAGGGGGCGAGGCGCCATCTTGACCACGCCGAAGGACTGCTCGACGAAGCCACCGAGTCCATTCAATTCCAGGTCCGGTTTCGCGACGAGGGGTCGCACGTGATTCGCGACCTGCAATCTCAAGTGAGAAAGTTGCTCGACGACGTCGAGCAGGCGCATCACGTGGAACGCGAATTGGAACGCCGACACGCGAACGAGTCGTGGCGACAGGTCGAGCCAAATGCCAAACAAGCGGACGAGCTGGGCCAGGCAATGGTTAAGTTGCTGGACGAGGCTGAGCGCGAGTCGGATCACGCGATTCAACGGTACTATCGAGCCCAAGAGCTGATCGACGAGGTGCGGTCCCAGCTTCCCGATGCCCAGCATCTGGTGGAAGCGGTCGAGACACGACTGCAGGAGCTGGACGAACTAGCCCAACAGTGTGCGCGGTGGGCGACCGATCTGGACGCCGAGGCGCGAAGGATCGAGACGGTATTGCGCACCAACACCGCCGATCGTCCCAGGTCGAACCACCGCTATGAACTGGCGGCAAGTTCACTGGTGCGGGCTTTGGAGGACACACAACAAGGCCGGCCCAACTGGCCGCAAGTGCAGAGGGACCTGGAGCATGTCGACAAAGATCTCCAGGCCGTCAATCAGATGATTCAAGAGGATCTCCGGCTCGCGCAGCAGGCGACGGCGGAGATTCGCGAAGCGAGCCAGGAACTGCGGCGTTGCCAAGGCTTTTATCAGATGGGGGTGAGCCCCAACACGGGCAACGCGGATGGCGAACTCCGCTCGGCCGAGCGAGCTTTGCAGCGACAGGAGTACGAAGAGGCGATTCGGCTCGCCAACTCGGCGGAGTCCGCGGCCCGCAATGCGCTCGAAGCGGCGCGCCGCGAGGCCGAGGAACGTGAGCGCGAGGCGCAGCGTCGCCGCAACGCGGAGGCCGCCATGCAGATGGCCCAGGTGTTGGCCGCAGCCGCCGCGCAGGCCGCTGCCCAAATGGCCGCTACGCGCAGACATCGCCGACGCTTTTAGGGGTAATAGGCGCGCAGCCATGCGCTTCAGGCGGCCCGGAAGGGCCGCCCTACGGGCCTTGGTTGGTGCGGAAGCCATCGATGCGTTCAAACCGCACACACGATCAGCCGTGGCGGACTTCGTCCGAACGAATGCCGATCTCTCGCCCCAGGTACAGTCGCGCGTTGGCATTCCGCGCGAGATCGCGAAGCGTCTCGAGCTCCGCCATCTTCTGCAATGCCGGGTGGGTCTCGAGCGCCTCCGCCGCCTTGACTCGCTCGTCATAGGCACGCGCCTCGGCGGCTGCCAGCGAGAGAATTGCGGCGGACTCCGCTTGCTCGCGAATCCGGCGTGCCTCGGCATCGGCCGCGGCGGCTTGGCGGACCGCATTGGCGCGAGTCTCCGCCTCAATCCGCTCGACCTCGGCTCGCGTCCGCGCATCGACCAACTGCGCTTGACTATTTCGCTCGGCGGCCAGCACGCGGTTCATGATCTCCTGCAAGTTGCCCGGAAAGATCAGGTCCTTCACGTCCGCTCGACGAATCGCCACGCCATAGCCCGTCGCCGCCTCCTTGACATCCGTGAGGATGTCTTCGCTAAGGCGGTTGCGGTTGGTCAAGATCTCCTCGAGCGTCATCGTCGCCAGCGAGCGTCGCGCTGCCAGTTGGACGTCCGAGTAGAGTCGATCCTCGAAGTTGTCCACGGTATGGATCGCGGCCGCCGCGTCAGTGACGCGAAACTGCACGAGGATGCTGACGCGGATCGCCACCTTGTCGGACGTCAGGATCTCCTGGCCCTTGATCGTCAGCTCGCGCTCGCGGACGTCAACCAGCAGGCACTCGACTTGTGGCTGCTGGCCGAACGCCAAGGTGCGACGCCGGGGAATGCGGTAGCGGCCAGCCTCGAGCACCTTGTCCAACTTGCCGTCGACGTAGTACAGACCACGATGCGTGTTCTTCACGACAAACTCGCGGCCAGGCTCTTTAATCAACATCGGTCCTCCCCCGCGCCACGCGGCTTTGGGTCTTCATTCCAGTTAGTTTTGAAAGGTGCCTCGTAGCGGCGCCGATATGGAGAACGAGCATTCAGATTTGGCAGAGTCTGAGCGGTCATTCCAAGTTTTGAACGCAGGAACCATTTGGCCGCTCGCTCCTTGCGCCGCCGAGGCGAGTGTCTTGCCCTGGACTTGCACCAGGCCGATCCCGCACGGAGCGAGTTGGCGGCTAAGCTGCGGCCGTCGAGCCGCAGGCAGCAGAACA
Source organism: Planctomycetales bacterium (assembly GCA_020426845.1). Classification (GTDB taxonomy): domain Bacteria; phylum Planctomycetota; class Planctomycetia; order Pirellulales; family Pirellulaceae; genus JAGQPF01. Next base: position 25,278 of record JAGQPF010000098.1, on the reverse strand, counting down.
GCGCGCAGTTGAACCGGTGCATATGCCAGCACTGCCCGCCGCCCTGTATCACGCAAGACAAGCGTTGCCCCTCGCCACGAGAGCTGCCCGCCGGCCGATGCACGGTTGGGCAAATCGGCTGCGGTTAACGAGTGCAGCGTTCTCGCGTGGGGCAAAAGAAAGACGCTCCACCGCACCCCGGGTTCACATGATCACCGCAGAATCTATCGGGAAGCGGAATCCATCACGGGAATCAATCACCTCAATTGCCCTGTTGAGGCCCTACCACGACACGAGCTTCCAAAGACTGTCGCAAATTGCGGTACGTCTGGTCCTCGGGCGCCAGCTCCGTGAGCCGCTTGGCCCACTGGGCCGCCTCATTGAACCGCTCCAGCTTTTCCAGAAGCAGCGCGAGCATCAGTAGGTAGCGAGTTGAGTCGCCCTCCAATTCAACGGCGCGTCGCAGCGCTTGCTCGGCCCCGGCAAGATCATCATTGAGGTAGAGGCACATGCCCAGCCGATGCTGGATCGCCGCATTGTTAGGAGCCAGATTCGCGTCACGTTGCAGCAAGGGCAACTCCTGCTTGCGAAGCTCGGCGGCCTGGCCGCTCAGCTGATCCGCCTCTTGCCTGGCGCGGACGAAGGCCGCCTCTTGTCGTTGTTGCACCGCGGCCTGCGCCTGGGCCTCCAACTCCGCGACTCGGCGGTCATGCATGGCGGCGAGATTGGTTCGCGGACCGGCGAGCCGGGGCTCAACGGCGATCGCCATGCGATACGCGCTGGCGGCTTCGCTGTCGAGACCGAGATTTTCGTAGAGACTGCCCAGCACCGCATGCGAGCCGCCACGGTCGTTGACCACCATCAACGAATCCTTGAGCTCTCCAAACGCCTTATCAAACTGCTCGCGCCGCGAATAATCGGTCAAAACCGGCGTCACCTCGGGCGGCACGCGTGACAGCACGCGAGCGGCCTCGGCCCGGACCGATCGCACGGGGTCCGCCAGCAGCGGCCAAAGCGGCTCGACGATCGGCTTGATCTGCGCAGCCACCGCCTCGACCTGTGCCTCGGGAATCCGCCCGAAGTCGGGACCACCGGGGATCAGATTCTCAAAGCTCGCAATGGCGGAGGCTCGCACCGAGGGGCTGGAGTCGGACAGGGCGTCGACCATCTCCTGACTAGCCTTGGTCAGCTGCGCCGCGACCAGCGAGTCCAACATGGAGCTGCGAATCAGGGCCGGCGTGGAGAATCGCATCCAACGGCCAATCGCGTCGGCGGCGCTCTCCGGGTCGCTCCAGGCGGCGTGCAGACCTTCGCCATAATGTGGCTGCTTGGATTTGCGGTCCTCCCCATACCATTTGTCGCACTGCTCCGTCGCCCATTGGTCGACGCGGCGAAGTCCCTCGGCGACCGCCTGGTTCGGCGCGGAGCCGTCGATCGGCCGGGCAGCCAGCAGCCAATCCTTGTACTGCGAGAACTGTTTCGTTTGGTCTGCGGTCAAACCCGACTTGTCCAGATGGCAACCCGAGCATGCGTTCGGCGATCCGAGCTCGACGGATAAATCGGGACGGGGAATTCGCAGGCTGTGGTCGCGTCGCGGATCGACGTCCATGTAGGTGGTCGACGGCATGTGGCAGTTCACGCATTTGGCGCCTTCCGAGCCGACCTGATGAAAATGGTGAGCCGGGTTGTCGTATCGCCCCTCGGAGTGCTGATGGCACGACGTGCAGACACGATTGCCTTCGTGCTTCAGAGTCGCCGTGTGGGGATCGTGGCAGTCGGTGCAGCGAATGCCCTTGTGGTACATTTTGCTCTGCAGAAACGAGCCGGTCACATAGACCTCGTCCAGAATCTGCCCGTCGCAATGATAGGTCTGGGGAGAAAGCGTCTCGATGGCGAAGTGGTCATAGAAGTTGTCTCCCGCGTGATAGCCCTCCTTGACGACGCGCCGGCGAGCGTGGCATGGGGCGCACGCCGTGATCTGCACATCCGAGTTCTGATCTTTCAGCCGAGCCAATCCGTAGCCCCGCTTGCGGTCCCAGAAGAGCGATGTGCGATTCGCCAGCTCGACGTGGACGCTGCCGGGGCCATGACACGCCTCACAACTGACATCGATTTCGGAGAACGTGGTGTGATAGCGGTTGGCTTCCGCGTTGAAGCCGCGCCGCACGTTGGTGGAATGGCAGTCGGCGCACATGTTGTTCCAGCGTTGCGCAATGCCCGTCCAGTGCAAGTCATCGTCCGGCGACAGTTTCTCGTTCACGTCCGGAGGGGAGAGGTAAAACCAACGTTTCTTCCTAGTGTCCCAAGTGATGCGGAGGACCTGCACGCGGGCAACTTCATTCTCGGGCTGATCCGGCTGGCGGTCGAACTCCACCATATATTGCTGGAGTGGCTCGACGCCAAACACATATTTCACCTCGAAGTCCGCCATGGCGCCGTCCGGCCCCTCCGTGTTGACCATGAACTTGCCGTCCCGCTTGAACATCGTCGACGTGATGCCAAAGTGCTCGAGCTTGGCGTCGCCAAAGTCTCCCAGCACGGTCTCGTCGGCGGCCAGGTCCATTGCCAAGTCGTGATGGGATCCTTTCCAGGCGCCATGCTCCTGCTGGTGGCAAGTAATGCAGCGGTTGCGGCCCACGTAATTAGGCCGAACGGTTTCCGGCAAGGCGCGGGAGTAGTCCAACACGACGACCGTCGTCAGTGCGACAACGGCGACCGCCGCCAATTTCCACCATCGACGGGGATGCTCGGGCGCAGTGGAAAGGGATGCAGAGTCGGACAACGTCGTTCGCCGTAGAAAGAGTGAGTCGGGAGGTGAAGGCCCATACGTTGTCTATTATCCAACGGAGAGCGGGGGCCCACAACCGCCGACGCCTGCGCCCCAAGCGGGGACCGACCATTCGATGCCCTGCCGGATTGGGGCGGTCGGGCCTCCATCGCAGGCGACCCTTGTGAGGCCCTGTGGACCGGTTGTGGGGGACACAGCGATTGCAGCGACGAATGCGTTGAACATTGGCGGATCGAGCGGACAGGACGGGGCGATTGGGCCGGGTTTGCGGATGGCGAGTTGTTTCCCGTCCGTGGGTGAATTTTAATGGGACCCATGGAAATCCATGGCCCACGATTGAATGCCGACACTTGCCGAACATCGCCAAACGTCGCGCAACGGCAGTCGGAAGCCTCCCAACGATGTCTCAAGGAAACTGTCGATGGACAAACCCGTGTCCGTGCTGCGCGGATTCGAGCTGTGGCTGACAACGCTTTGTTGCTGCCTCCCCTTGCTTTCCACTGCCGAGGCCCAGCCGCTGCCCAATCGCAAATACGGCCAGGAGGACAAGTTCCGCCAACTGGAGGAGCTGTTGCCGACCCCCAACGCCTACCGGACGGCGTCCGGCGCTCCGGGACGCGGTTACTGGCAGCAACGCGCCGACTACGTGATCGATGTCACTCTGGACGATGAGAAGCAGGAGATCCGCGGGAGGGAGCGAATCACCTACCACAACGAGTCGCCCGACACACTGACCTATCTCTGGCTGCAGCTCGACGGCAACCACTTCGCTCCCGACGCGGACGCCGTGCTGACCCGAACGGCGCCGCCGATGACCCGCATGTCGTTTGACGCGCTCGATCGCCTCAAGGTGCGGGAGACGTTCGACGGCGGCTTCAAAATCGGCAAGGTTGAGGACGCGTTCCAACGCGAGCTGAAGCACACGGTTGTGAAGACGATGATGCGGGTCGATCTGCCTCGTCCGTTGGCGTCGGGCGAGCAATTTGTTTTCGAGATCCACTGGCAATACAAGATCAACGACTCGCATTTGGTGGGCGGCCGCACGGGCTTCGAGTTCTTCAAGGAAGACGGCAATTACATCTACGAGATTGCGCAGTGGTTTCCCCGGCTGGCGGCCTACACCGACGCCACGGGCTGGCAGCACAAACAGTTTCTCGGTCGCGGCGAGTTCACGCTGGAGCTCGGCGACTACGTCGTGCGGCTGACCGTGCCCAACGACCATATCGTGGCGGCGACCGGGACCTTGCTGAATCCAACCGAGGTGTTGAGCGACGAGCAGCAACAGCGATTGGAGCAGGCGAAGACAGCGAGCAAGCCCGTGTTTGTGGTCACGCCCGAAGAGGCGAAGGCCAACGAGGCGACCAAGCCCGACGGCGTGAAGACCTGGGTGTTCCAAGCCGACAACGTCCGCGACTTCGCCTTCGCCTCGTCGCGAAAGTTCATTTGGGACGCGCTGCAGCACGACTCGGAGGGCAACCGCGTGATGGCGATGTCCTACTATCCGAACGAGGCCGAGCCGCTCTGGAGCAAGTACTCAACGCAATCGATTGTCCACACGCTGAACGTTTACTCGCGCTACACCTTCGCCTACCCGTATCCCGTGGCGATCAGCGTCAACGGGCCCGTGTACGGCATGGAGTACCCGATGATCTGCTTCAACGGGCCTCGGCCGGAGAAGGACAAGACCTATTCCGAACGCACCAAGTACGGGCTGATCTCCGTGGTCATTCACGAAGTCGGGCACAACTACTTCCCGATGATCGTCAATACCGATGAGCGGCAGTGGACCTGGATGGACGAGGGCCTGAACTCCTTTCTTCAATACCTCGCCGAGCAGGAGTGGGAGGAGGATTACCCTTCGCGCGGCGGCGAGCCCAAGGACATTGTCGGCTATATGAAGAGCGCCAATCAGGTGCCGATCATGACCAACTCGGAGTCGATTCTGCAGTTCGGGCCGAACGCATACAGCAAGCCCGCGACGGCGCTGAACATTCTGCGCGAGAGCGTGCTGGGGCGCGAGCTGTTTGACTCGGCGTTCAAGGAGTACGCGCGCCGTTGGCGCTTTAAGCGGCCGATGCCCGCGGACTTCTTTCGCACCATGGAGGACGCCTCCGGCGTCGACCTCGACTGGTTCTGGCGAGGTTGGTTCTACACCACGGACCATTGCGACTTGGCGATTGAAGGCGTGAAGCTCTATGCGGTCGACACCGCGAATCCCGATGTCGAAAAGAAGATTCGTCGGCAACAACGCGACAGCGAGCCGGAGACCCAGGCGGATCGCCGCAATCAGCCGCTCAAGAAGCGGGTCGATGAGATTCCCGACTTGAAAGATTTCTACAACAACTACGATCCACTCGATGTGACCGAGGAAGAACGCAAATCGTACGAACGATTTGTGAAAGGATTGGACGAGCATGAAAAGCAGTTGCTGGCCGATAAGTCGCTGTATTACGTGATCGACCTGCGCAACCACGGCGGCCTGGTCATGCCCGTCATTCTCGAATTGGAGTACGAAGACGGGAAGAAGCAGGAAGTTCGCATTCCAGCGGAGATCTGGCGCCATAACGCGGACCGGGTGAGCAAGCTGGTGATCACCAGCCGACCGGTCAAAGCCTTCACTCTCGATCCGCACCTCGAGACGGCGGACGTGGAACTGGCCAACAACCACTTCCCCCCGCAAATCCCGAAGAGCCGCTTCCAACTGTTTAAGGAACGTCAGGGCGGCGACAACCCGATGCGGGCGCAGCGAAAGCGCGAGGAGGAGGCGAAGAAGCGCGAAGCGGAGGAGAAAAAGAAGGCCGAGGAGAAAAAGAAGGCCGAGGAGAAGGCCGCTCCTCCGAAGTCGGAGCCCCCAAAGTCCGAGCAACCCAAGGAACCGGGAAAGGACAGCGTGTCTCCGCCGCTTGAGGAGCCAGCCAAGCAGGGAGGCAAGTCATGAGCGGCCGCGCGTCGAGTTGGGCCTCGCCATTCCGCGTGGGCGTTGTCATGCCGGTGATCGTGTTCGCCGCTTCGCTGCTGGCGGGGACTCGCGAGGCGGTGGCACATCCGCGTCATGAGGCGCTGGCCGAGGCAGAGTGGAATCGAGCCACCGGGAAGCTGGAGGTGTCGCTCCGCCTGCGTCCCGAGGATCTCGAGCAGGCGTTGACCCGGATGCTGAGATCCGGACATGTGAACCTCGACTCGACCGCGGACGTTGACCGCCACCTGCTGATGTACCTGAAGCCGCGATTCGTGATTCGAAAAGGTGACGAGCGGATGGACCTGACCTGGGTCGGCAAGGAGGTGGATCTCCGGCACGTCTGGATCTATTTCGAGGTGGACCTGCCCCATGACCCGACGGCGTGCCAGGTCAGCTTCACGATGCTGATGGACCTGCTGCCCGATCAGGTCAACACGCTGAACCTGCGCGACGGGGAAAAACGCTGGTCGCACCGTTTTTCGCTCGACCAGCCGGTGGTGTCGCTGATCCGCAATCCGGAGCCAGCTGGGCAAACCGACGAGTAGCCGGGCGAGTAGCCGGCATTTCGACGTGTCCAGAGCCGCTGAAACAGGCGGCTGGCCCGCCTTCGCGTCCAGGCTGCCCCCGCGCAAACCTCGTCCGTGATTTTCGGCGACAGGGGAGGTCGCGAGTTGCCCGGGCTTTTGCGCATCGCCCGGATCGCTCATACTAAGGGGAATTCGAAGTTAGCTGCCCATTTCCCTTATGGATCGTCACCACCGTTGGCCAAGAAGAAAAAGAAACGCCCTGCCCAGAAATCGGGTTTTGCCGCGTTGGACCTCTCGCCCGAGATGATGAGTGCCCTGGCCGCGGCTGGGTATGAAGAGCCGACGCCTATCCAGGCGGGATTGATTCCCGTCGCCCTGGAGGGCACGGATGTCGTTGGCCAGGCGCGCACGGGAACCGGCAAGACGGCCGCGTTCGCCATCCCCATCCTCGAGCAGTTGGCCTACCCGGACGAGATTCCGACTCCGCAGGCGCTGGTGCTCGTGCCGACTCGCGAGTTGGCGGTGCAGGTGCGCGACGAGATCAGCAAACTTTCCAAGGGGCAGCCATTTCAATGTGTCGCGGTCTACGGCGGCAAGCCGATCCGCGGTCAGATCGACAAACTGCGACGGAACCCCTCGATCGTCGTTGGCACCCCGGGCCGGGTGCTTGACCACCTCTCTCGCGGCACACTGCAATTGGACGAGCTGTGGTGCGTCGTGCTGGACGAGGCGGACCGAATGCTGGACATCGGCTTCCGCCCCGACATCGAGAAAATTCTCCGCAATTGCCCGAAGGATCGGCAAACATTGTTGCTCAGCGCCACGGTTCCGCCGCCCATCGAGCGGCTGGCCAATCGCTATATGGAGAACCCGACCAAGCTCGATTTCTCCGCCACCGATATCTCGGCAGAAACCATCGACCAGTATTACTTCACGGTCGACCATGACCGCAAGTTCGACCTGCTCGTGAAGCTGCTGGACCGCGAGCAGCCCAAGCAGGCGATCGTGTTCTGTCGAACCAAGCGGGGAACCGACCGCATCTTCCGTCGGCTCTCGAAGACTCTGAAAGAGGTCGATTGCATTCACGGTGACATGAATCAGTCAGGCCGTGACCGGGTCATGCAGCGATTCCGCGATGGCTCGCTGCGTCACTTGGTGGCGACCGACGTGATTGGCCGTGGCATCGACGTCTCGGGGATCTCGCACATCATCAACTACGACGTGCCCGAGTTCTGCGACGATTATGTCCACCGCGTGGGTCGGACGGGCCGCATGGGGCGGGAAGGCGTGGCCTACACGTTTGTGACCACCGAGGAGGGCCACCAGCTGACGCGAATCGAGCAGCGCATCAACCGCGAGCTGATTCGCGATCACATGGACGGCTTGGAGCTGGTGGCGACTCGCGAAACAACGACGACCAGCAACCCGCCTGCCCCCACATCGTTGATGAAACGCCCCAGAAAGCGTTATCGTCGCGGGCTTTGAGACCGCAGCCACGCCCTGCGCAATCCCATACCGCCCATTGAACGCCTGATGAGCACCGAACTGTTGGAGCGGCTGCGGGATCGCTTGCCGCTGACCGAAACCGACGCGAGTTGGATCCAGTTTGCGGATCCCACGGAACTGAACCATCTGTTGCGCGAGATCGCGGACACGATGCCCGACATCGAGGGGCTCGAGCAATTCGCCGTGCTGCTCGCCCGTCGACTGCGTTCCGGTGATCGGTCGTGGGATGGCGTCGTCCCGCTGACCGAGCTCTATGACAAAACCTCGCCGCTCAGCCTTGTCCGCGGCGCCCTGTTGCAGTTCCTGGTCGAAGATGCCTCCGCTCCGGCGCTGGCGGCAGTGGCCGACCGCCTGACACATGATCCGCCCCAAGTCACGGCGGCGGTCGCCCAAGCGCTCAGCCCGCTCTACCGAGACTCGCAATCGGCGGCCCACGCGCTGGCGTTGTTGGAATTCTGTCGAGACGCCATGGAGCACATCAGCGTCGCGGCGCCGTTGCTGGATTTGTCCAACTACTTGTGCCGCGAACGCGGAGTCGGCCATCCCGCTGCCGGCAGTGAGGAACGTCTCCGCACGTTGCTGCGAGCAATCGTGAACAAGCTCGAACAGTTGGCCGAGCAGAACGAGCCGTTTGCGGCGAGCGACGAGGAATCCATGCGGCAACTGGAATCTCAACGGGAAATGGTCGAGCTTGGCGTTCCGTTGGCAGTCTCGCTGTGCGACACGTTGGCGTTGCTGGAGGATCACGACGCGGTCGGGGTGCTCACCCGGGCATTGGATCTGCCTCACCGGCGAATTCGCACCGAAGCTGGCTGGGCGCTCGCCAAGCTCGGGGAAGACGCCGGGCTGGTTGCGCTTAGGGAGCAGGCAGCCGACCCGTACACACGTCTCAGGGCATTGGAGTATTTGCAAGAGTTGGAGCGTCTGGATCAACTGGACCCTCAGCTGTGCAGCGAGCTGGCGCGCGCCGAGGCCTCCGTCTGTTCATGGCTGGGGGAGGCGACGCAGTTCGGCATTCCTCCGCACGAGATCGAATTGGTCGAACAGCGCGAATTGGCTTGGCCGGGCTTCGAAGAGGAACAGACGTGCTATCTATTCCGTTTTGCCTACCGCTTCCCGCACGGGACCTTGGAGAACATCGCCTTGGCGGGCCCTGCCGTGCATGCGTTTGCCACGGACCTGACCGACATGGATGCGGACGATGTCTTCGCCATGTATGCCGGCTGGCAGGCGGAGCACGATGAAATGGAGGAGTTTATCCCTCAGCAACTCACGCCGAGCGGGCAGGTGGAGCTCGAGCGGCTCGTGCGACGCATTCGCGATTGTGGCTATGAGGAGATTGAGCCGCTGTTGTTTTGCATCTTTTTCGGCGACAAGTCGCTCGTGGCCAGCGCGGTCCCGCGGGCCGACGCCGAGCGAACTCGCGGGCTGGTGGTCGCCGACGACCAAGACGCGCACTGGTTTCCGGCTCGATCGCGGTTTGGCGCCGTCGAGGCCGCGTATGTCTACAAGGGCCGACGCTTGCTGAGAGCCTTCAACAGCTAGCGGTTTCGGGCCACTTTTCACTCCTTTTCACGCACTTTTTCGACCACTCTTTGGAACGTAGCGCCAGGCCATCATGGATTACACCTATACCGACATCGCCAAGATGATCGACCACTCGCTCTTGATGCCGAACATGACTCAGTCGGATCTCGAGTCCGGCTGCGAGCTCGCCCTGGCGTTCGACGTGGCGAGCGTCTGCATCATGCCTTACTACCTACGGCGGTGCGCCGAGATTCTAGCGGGCAGCACCGTGATGCCGAGCACGACGATCGGCTTCCCGCATGGAGGCCACACGACGGCCATCAAGGCCGCCGAGGCGCGGCAGGCCGTCGACGATGGCTGCCAAGAACTCGATATGGTCGTCAATATCTCCAAGGTGCTGAGCAACGACTGGGAGTACGTTCGCAACGACATCCGCGCCGTGATCGAGGTGGCTCATGAGGCCGAGCGCAAAGTCAAAGTGATTTTCGAGAACTGTTACCTCGAGAACGCCCACAAGATCAAGCTCTGCGAAATTTGCGGCGAACTTGGCGCCGATTGGGTGAAGACGTCGACGGGTTACGGCACGGGCGGCGCCACCATGGAGGACCTGGCGCTGATGCGAAAGCATGCGCCCGAACATGTCGCCGTCAAAGCTGCCGGCGGTGTTCGCGACTTCCCCACGATCCTGAAGGTCCGCGAGCTTGGCGTCTCCCGCGTTGGCGCAAGTCGCACGCAGGGCATGCTGAACGAATGCCGTGAAGCACTGGGGCTAGCGCCGCTTGCCGCCCCCGAAGGACCGGCGGGCGGCTACTGAAGCCGCGACGTCGATCATTTCGTCGTGGTGCAGGCTGCCAGCCTGCAACCTGAGGCCAACAGCACCGTCATCACGGACCTTCTTCGCCGCCGCGTCTCCAATGGTCGCCGAGACGATCAGCCGTCGCCGGGGCGAGGTCCTGTCGGCAGCAGGCTAAGCTCGAACTCCGGCAAGGTGACCGCGGGCGAAGGCGTGTGCGCAGGCAATGCGATGGATATCGAGCCGGCGCCACTCGCGATCGGAGGCTGCGGTTCCTGCAGGACGCGAGGTGACGGCAGCGCGCCCCACCGATCCTCGCCGGGTTGGTACCGCACGTCGCGCGCATTGCGAATCGAGCGAATCGAGCGAATGGGACGAATCGAATGAAACGGCTCCGACCGGGAAACGTCGGCGACGTCATCGGCTGGCACGTGTTGATTCGCCACCAACGATCCAAGAGGCGCCACCACCGGATTGGCCGTCGGGCCTGACGGGAATGGGCCTGAGGCCATACTCCAAGAGCGGCCATCGTCCGGCAAGGCGGCCAGGACCGCGGAACCGTCGTCCGTCACGGCTCGCACCCCAACGACGTGCCCGACAGGCGTTGGCTCCACATACGGTCGCACTCCCGTCACACGTCCTCGTGGCATGCGACTGGCAAGGTCGCCATCACGTCCCGCGCCGAGCGATTGCTGCGAGCTGCTCTGACCTTGCGCTCGCGCCAAATTCACGTCGCTCGTAGGTCGAGCGCTGGACAGCGGCTCCGGTTGCCTCGCTGGCGCCGACACAAGGGGCTGAGACGGGCCGACTACCATCGTCGCCAATGGTGGGCTATGAGGCAGCAGCGGCGCGCCGGAGCGAGAGGTCGCGACAGGTTTGGCGACGCTCGACTCGAACTGCGATAAGTCGGCGCGCAGCGCAGGCTGAAAGCCGAACGATTGGCAATACCCAATCCGGCTCATGGCACAGACCAAGAGGATCGTTAGCAAACGCACCACGAACAAACTCACCGAAAGTCAGGAGAACCGCTGGTTTCCTTACCGCTGATTTCCTTATCGGTGTGCCCACGCGTTCCGACTGACCTTGGCCAATGAAAACGGCATAGTCATCACAACCGGCACAACGAGTTCGTTGTCGAAGCTAACTCTTGGAGTCATGACTCGCGGCCTCCTCGACCGGCGTCGAAGTGCTTTTGCGATTCGCGTCACGCCAAGCCATGAACGCAAAGAAAAGTGCCCCGACCCCCGCGACAGCGCTAACAACGTCACAGCACGTGTGTACCAATGCGATCATGAGATCTCCCTTGTTTGGTTGGAGTTTCCCATGTGTTCGTGGAGCGGGCGACGTTTTAGGGTGTTTGCACACTTCTCGCCCCCAACTTGCTCACTTTGCAATAACTCGCACGTCTTTGCCTGCGTGCAAGATGAGGGCAAGTTCGCGAGAAAGCAAAGAATCTGTTGAATTGAAGCTAGGGAAGCACGACACTGAACGCCTCGCCCGTCTTTCTCCTAGTTGGAGCACGCAATGGATCATTCGCGTCGCAAGCCAAGATCACAGCGATCAGTTGACGTCAACGGGACAGCAGTCCATGAGCTGAAGGACGATGCGCACGTGACTCGAAAGGACATCGCAAAGGGAGCTAATATCTCTCTTCGCACAGTTGCCACCATTCTAGCTGGAGGCAAAGTCGAGCCAAGAACTCTCAAAGCCGTTGCAAGATACTTCGGGGTTGACTGGCGGTCCCTTAAGGCACCGTCAGTATCGATGAGCGTGGAAGTCACTCCTGGGAAAGAGTTGGAATTAAAACCTGCGGCCCCTAGCAGCAAATACACGCAAGTCGCAACGCTAGTAGCAAAAAGCATGAATCTTGACGCTGAATCCCATGAGGTTCAAGAACTATTGCGAGATTTGTTTGTCTTGCTTGGTGTTTCGGGGGGAGAAATCGACGGCATCGAGGAGGGCTCTGTGCATTTTAGATTTCGGTTCACGCCTGCAGACCTAAGACGGATCGACAAATTCCTGGACCGAGATGACGCTGGAGAGTACGTCATCCCGGACGACCTTGAGCAACTCGTCCAGCGCGTCCGACTTGAGAAGGAAGAAAAACCTAAAATCAGAATCATCGTTGCTGGTGATACAGTGCAGCCACACGACTGGCGAGTTGTCGATGTTGGACATTGTTATGTTGACGACCAACTCTTGTGGAGGTCAAAGTCGGACGCAATCGTGGTTGAGAACTGCGGAAATGCGCCGTTGCGAATTGACGAAGTCGGGTCGTCTAGCAGCAACGTAACAGTGGTTGCGGTTGATTCAGCAATAGCCCCTGGAGAATGCACCAATATAGTTTGCCATGGGGCTGTGTTGTCCTGCAAAGACTTCTACGCATCAACGATCACGGTCTTGAGCAACGATCCCGACGAGTCGAGTTTTTGGTTCCACCTGAGATTGAAAACAGTGGACTGGATGACGCCGGTTTTATTGAGGCCGGATATCAATTGGCTCAATGTTGCGAGCATCAACTGGCACTCGAGCAAACATTCGCCTCTCAGCACCCTTTGGCAATCTTGTTTGGCAACAATCCGTGTCGTGCAGAGCACGTACGACGCGCGAAACCAGCTCTTGACGGAATGCGCGAACTCGGAGCGGGGCGGCGCGATGTCGACCTACACCTATGACAATTGGGGCAATGGTGACGACCATCACCTCCCCTCATTTCCCCTTGAGTTTTTTATGGACGCTTCGGCTTCGAGTTTGGGCAGCGTCAGCAAACTGATCGAAGAAGCCCGATCTTCGGATGAGGCAGCAACGACCAAGCTCTGGATGCATTTTTCTGAGCTATTGATGCCGTTGATCAACCGGCGGCTGGAAGCTTCCTCGAAGCGGGTCGCCGATGCCGAGGATGTGCGAGTCAACGCATTCAAGTCTCTCTTCCAAGCACTTCGCGTCGGTCGCTATGCGTCGATCCGGCATCGCAATGAATTCTGGGTGATGTTGGTGGGAGTCGCGAAGCGGAAGGCGCACGATCAACTGCGTTGGGAATTTGCAAAAAAAAGAATGCCGCCTGAGGGCTTGATTACCGAAACGTCGTTTTCTAGTTCGGAGGCGACGGAGTATCTGAATACGGACTCCAATGATCCCACGCCGGAGTTCGTGGCCATTCTGGAGGAAGAGACGCAACGACTGATGGCGATGTTGTCGCCGATGCACCAGGAAGTCGTCCGTCTCCACATGAGCGGCTTCAAGCGACAGGAAATTGCTGACAAGATTGGTCGCTGCATCGCATCGGTCGAGCGGTATTTGGCGCTGATCCGAAAGACTTGGAGGATGGAGCTTGAGGGAGAGCACGACGCAACGCAAGACACTGACGTGGTGCTCGAATCCGTGGTCGCCCTGTTTGACGGCGCCTACGAAACTCAAACGACGTTTCGGCAATTCGACGCTCTGTCGCGGCTGACCCACCAAGTCGGACCGTCCGTCGAAGAGGGCGCGGGAGCCACGGTCGTCTATCGCTATGGCCCAGACGGTTTGATGTCGGTCGAGTTGCCGAATGATCTCGGCGACACGTCGATTCCACCAATCGTGACGACCTGTGAGTACGACTCGCACGGACGAGTCGCGGGAACCCGCGTGAGTCGATCACTTCCCACGGTAGTCGAGCATGATGATTGGGGACGGCAAGTCCACGTGGGTGGCCAAGTAGTCGGCGAGGTCGACGGCCTCGATCGGCAGGTGAAGGAGACTACCGATGCTGGTGTGGCCGTGACTCGCTACACTGCGAACGGGCTGGTGGCGGAGCAGGTGGACCACACTGGCGTCACCATGCAGTTTCAGTACGACCGGTTTGGCAACGTATTGCAGAAGGTTGCCGACTCCAATGGTAGCTCGACAAACCACTATTGCTATGACGCGGTGGGGCGGCTGGCAGAGGTGCGAGACGTGCACGACATCGTGGCTCACTCCGAGGACTCGGTGCTCAAACAGCGACAGCGTTCGTGCCGCTTGCCCGAGTTCGACCGACTGATCGTCACCGATTTGGACAACACGTTGACCGGATACGAGGCGGCGTTGGCGGCCTTCATCGAACGGCTGCAGAATCACGAGCACGTTGGCTTCGGCATCACCACGGGTCGGCGACTGGACTGTGCCCAGACGTTGATCGACGAACTGGGCCTGCCGCGTCCGGACCTCGTCGTCTGTGGCACGCAGCTGCATTACGGCAAGCACTTGGCCCCCGACCGCAGCTGGCGACAATCGATCGGCTACGCATGGCGCCCGGATGAGGTGCGTCGTGTGCTCGATCCGCTGCCGGGCTTTTTTCCGCAGCGCGACATTCATCAATCCGAGTTCAAAGTCAGCTATGAAGTGGACGGCAAGTTTTATTCCACTCCGGCGAAGATCCAGAAGCTGCTCCGCGAGGCCGGCGTGCTTGCTAGAGTTATGATGTCGCACGGCATTCATGTCGACGTGTTGCCCATCCGCGGCGGATCGGAGTTCGCGCTGCGGCATGTGCTGTGGAAGTGGGGCTTTGCCCCCGAGCATGTGCTTGTCGCTGGCAGCTCGGGCAATGACGCTGGGATGCTGTTGATCGGCACACTGAGCGTGGTGGTCGGCAATCACAGCGAGGAGTTGGAGAAACTGAGGAACTCCCCGCGTGTCTACTTCTCCGACGCCTGCCATGCTGCCGGGATCCTGGACGGCATCGCGTACTACAACTTCCTGGACAAGATCATCATCCCCAATGATCGGATTGAGTGACAACGGTAGGCCCGACGACATCCCGTTCAAGGCGAAACTCAGGCAAAGGTGACGGCGTCCACGCCTTGACGAGGTCTGGACGGCGGCCGGCGACTCCGACCGTCGGCGCCAGGAATCTGGCTCTCAGCTGGAGACGCATCGACGGCAGTCGGTCCTATTTTGTTGTTGTCGTCGGCCTTCAGCAGGTCGTACTCGCGGATCAGTCGCGAGAACGTGTTGCGGCGACTCTGTCGGCGCGCAGCGTTCTCGGCTCGGGCCGTAACACGTGACGTCCACCACAACAGTCGGTCCCGCACTGAGACCAAAGCGGCAAGCAGAGTCGCGAGGCGAGGTTTGCCGTCGGAGTTGGTGTGTGAGTTCGGAACAGCTACGGTTGGATCGTGGAGCGAATCTCGCGCACGATCGGCTGTGGCGAATTGGCGCTGGTGAGCTCGACCCGAATGGTATAGACGCCGGGCTGTTCGGTGGCAAACGAGAATTGGAACGGTTGGTTTTGCAGCGACTCGTTGGCCCGCAATTCCTCAATGGGGCGGAAGACAAACACGCCGTTGCCAAGGCTTCGCGCTTCGGTGGGGCCACGGAGATTCAGAGCCGTCATGCCCTGGGGCACTCGAACGGTCAACGTCACGTTGCGATCGGGCTGCGGCAACTGGTTGCCAATCACGGCGACGTAATCCACGCGCTCGCGAACGCGGACAGGGTCGGCCAGTGCATTGACACGAATGGACAGGGGCTCGTTGGCTGCCCCCGCGGCCCCTCCGGGTGCTGGCGCCGGCGCGGCCGGTCCACCGGGCCCGACGGGTCCTGCGCCGAGTGGCGCCGGCGCGGGCGCCGCGGCGCCGCCGACAATCTCCGTGTTCAAGTCGAACGACTCTTGCACTCGTGCGCCGGTTCCCTCGGCTTCGCCGAAGACGACCGCTTGATTATTGGCTTGAGGATCGGGGCGGTCCGCGCGGCATTTGACCTGAAGCCGCACATTCTGGCCCGGCTCGAGCTTCGGCAACGTCCATCGCAGCTCGCCGGCCAGCGCGGTCCAGCCGCGCGTGGCGTGCAGTGGAGTCATGCTTTGCGGGTATCGATCTGCGATCTGCACGTTGTTGATGGCAACGTCCCCGGTGTTGGCGATGTAGATGGAATAGTCCGCCTCTTGGTTGACCGAAACTTGGGCGGGGCCCTCCTTGCGTATCTCGAGCTTGGCCTCGGGCTGCCGTTGGGCGGCGGGAATCGCTTGCAGCGTCTGCATTTGGCTAGCCACATGCCCGCCCGACGCGGTGACGGTCACGCGGTGCGTGTGTTGCCCGGGAGTCAGCGGCAGGTAGGTGACAAAAAACGGCGACGCCGCGGCGCCCGCCGCGAGTCGGCCATCGCTGCTCACCAAACGTTGAATTGGCGAGGCGTTTCCGTAACGCTCCTGCAATTGCGGCGGGAACTCAGCAATGACCGTCACGTTGTCGAGCGGTTGCTGACCGACGTTAGTCACCAGCACCTGGTAGCTGGCGGGCTGCCCAACTTCGACCGGGCCGTCGGACGTGGGCGTCAAGGTAACTTGGAGCGCCGGGCGCACGATCTCCGTGGCACATGCCAGCGATTGTGCGCTCAGGTTCGGCTCACCCTCGGCTGCGGCGACGAGACGGACCGAGCCACCGACGCCGGGTTTGGCCAGCAAGTTGACGGTGACCGTCCAAGACCCGCCGGCAGGCAACTCGCCAATCTCATATCCGCGGTTCTCCCCGAACGCCGAGTTGGGCGCGGGAGTCGAGTTTTGGAAGTCAAACGCGTCCGGAATTCGCACCGTAGCCCGCACGTTGCGGGCCGGCATGTTGCCGGGGTTCGAGACCGTGAATTGATACGTCGCGACGGCGCCCTCGGCCACAACCGACTGGCCCGGAGCGCAGGTCACCTGCAACTGGGCCGAGGCCCAGACGAGATTGATCGTCGATTGCGCGATGGGCAGCCGTGGCGAAGCGCCGCGGACGGGCCGAATGACTTCGATTTGCACGGGCACGGCCGGCGCCACCGAGCCTTCCGTCTGCTCGATCGTGGCCACTGCCTCGCCATTTCCGTTGGTGGTCGTCTCCAACGTGGCAGAGCCGGATTCGACGAATCGAGCAGACACGCTGTCCTGGACGGTGTAGCGCACAATGTAGCCCTCGGCCGGCAGCCGATCCGAAGCGCGGACCACGGTCGTCACCAACTGACCGCGATCGCCTCGCTGAAGCTGTGCCGAGGTGGGAAACGCGATGTCCGCGTCGACCCAGTGGATGGTCGCTGTCTTGCGCCGCTGGTCCCAGCGATCGCCGTCGCTGGCAAGCGTTGTGACGTAGCTGGTCCCTTCGCTCGGCGAGGTCAGGCTAACCCAAGTCTGCCCACGCTGCAGCAACAGGTCGTCTTTGGTCGACGGCGTGCCGCGCGTGATCATCTGTTGTTTGTCTGTGGTCGTGGTCAGCGCGTAGTTGATCCCCTGCTTGTAACCCTCGCGGCAGCTGACCTTCTTGCCCCAATGGGGCGTGGGCTCGGAGACGTCGACGAAGTGCCCCACGCTCTCCTGGGACAGCATCCACTCCATCGGCTGATCCACGCGCAGATAACCATCATCGCCGCACATCCCGGCGACCAACATCACTTCACGCCCGACGGGGGCAACCAGAGTCTGCGGAGAAAGGCACACCGTGCCGGGGACACCTCGAGGCGCCACGGGCTCACAATGAAACCGATGGAGCTGGTGCTTGACAGAATCTTTCAGCGCGGTGCCCCAGCCCTTGCCGCTCTTGGCTGTTCCAAAACAGCCGGTGGGCGGCGGTGTGTTCGGGCCACACGGTCCTTGTTGCGGCGGCGAACCGCAGGGCGCGCCGTTGACGGGGCCGTTCAATAGACTTTCGGGCAGTGGCGAATCAGGGCGCTTAAACGCCGGCCGCCACCCCGAGAGATCGCAATTGCGCAGCCAATCGGCCGGACCGGATGGGCTCGCGGGAGCGCTTTGAGGCAGGAAGATGCGATCCCCGGAAGGATCGATGCGAGGCACTTGCAGCGAAGAGCAGCCCGGACCGCCTAACAACAGCGCAGCCATCACCACCATGGCGGTGATCGGTGATCGCCCGCAGGTGGTTGCTCGCGAGTTGGTTGGGCGCTGGTGGAACATGTCGCCGCCGACAAAGTGCTACGATGGGAAGTGCGAATTCCCCGCTCGGAGTCGAAAATGCCGAGCGGATAGAATTCGTCCTCGCAAACGTAGCACTCGTGGGCAACATGTGGCGATTTGGCAACAGGCGATGTTGAGAAAAAGCCTCATGCCTGTTCAGTTCGAACGCATGGCGCCGGTTATAAGGCCCCGCATTCCGCAGCGCCGCCGGCGCGCCAAGCAGCTCGTTATTTGAACGGCTCCTTGAGCCGATTCAGCATCGCCTCTTCGGCATCCGAGATCTTGCCGATCCCGAGAAAGCCTCCCGCAGAATTGGCGACCTTGCGAGCGCAGCCAATCACCTCCTCGCCGAGCTTGCGATGTTGGGCCGGCGGCATCGTCTCTTGAAGGGCCGCAATGTAGTCCGTCCAATGGGTCACCAACGCGTCATCCGGCGCCGTTTCGAGCCACTGCTCCAGCAGCTGAAAACTCTTGCTGCCCTCCTGCAAGCCGTGTTCGATGGCGGCTTTGATGATCGCATCCCGCTCGGCGGCGTCGATTTTTCGATCCGCCCAGGCCACCGCAATCATCGGCACCAGGCTCAGGGCCGCAATCGTGTCCACCTCGATTCCTGCGTCGACGAGGGCGCTCACGAGCTCCTTGTCGGCGAGGCAAAGGGAGGCGGCCAGATCTTCGCGCGCGTGCTCAGAGGCCAGCTGTTGCCGCATTTGCTCGAGCAATTCCGCATTTTTTCGGGCGTAAAACGACTCTTCGAGGGCCTTGCGTCGAAGTTCCAAGCCATGTGGTTCGGCCATAGGGGGGATCCTCAGGTGATGTAGCGTTTCCCTGAATTCTAGCAATTCTCAAACCTTGGACGACCCGGTCGCGGGAGTTTCTGTCTGGGCGTGGGTGAGCAGCGCGAAGGCGAAAAAATGCCCCAATTGGCCAGTTGCGGGGTCATTAAAAATAGGAAGAATGGGTGGAGTTTGTCGTGGACGAATGTCTGATGAGGACTCCAATATGCGTTTCTGCTGGATTGTCGTGGCGCTCGTCCTGGGTGTTGTCGGACGTGCCAATGCACAGACAGGCAACTCCACCGCCCCACTGGAACAGGCCCTCCAGGAGTTGAAGGAGCATCTCGGGTTCGACGAAGCGGGGTACCGCTGGAACCAACGACTGAAGACCGAGGACCTCTTGGACTTGGTCATCCAGCGAGCTTCGGCCGACGTCGCGGAGCTGGAAAAGATCCACACGATTTTCGCCGGCAAGGACAAGGAGCTCGAGGCCGAGCCCATTGCGAAGGTGCGACGGCTGCTGAAGCAGCACATTGCGGCAGTTCGACACATTCAAAAGCGGCAACAGCAAATCACGGGGGCACTGCCCGATTACAAGCCGCTGGAAGACCGCAAGGCACTGTACGCCGCAACGCAGGCGCGTCTCGACACAGCCCGCACGGCTCTTGAAAACTACTTGAACAACAGCGGATCCGAGAACGCGAAGGCTTGGCGAAAGCACTTCGAATGGGACACGGTCACCAGCTTGCTGGATGAGGAGAGGCGATCGGAGCGTCCCAGTCAGCGGCGTTACAACGGGCTGCTGACGCTACGGAACAACTTCTATGGGCGACATCCGGGGTTGGGCGAGCGGCCCGTGATCGAATTCCGCAATGCATTGGACGACTACGCTCGGCACGCCGTGCTGGCAAAGGTGCCCGAAAACACCGTCAAGTCGACCGTCGAAAACTGGTTGTCGGAGCTCGAGGCAGACATTGCCAACTATGAATGGGACGAGGCCCCGACGGATCGCGCCGCCATTGGCGAAAACCTCATGCTGCTCGAGAAGTGGCAGCAAACTCCGCAATTTGTGCGACGTCTGCGTGGCCATTACTGGCAGCCGAACGTCGATGTCCGAGTGGCCGAGGCGCTGGCTGGCGCCGGAGTCAACGACATCATTACGGACACCTCGCCGGTGTCCGAGCACCTGATGGGCACGGACATTCGCGGCACGGCCCATACGAACGGGCAGTTCTACCTCGGCCTGGCCCCGTCGGACAAAGGCGTGTCACTTGCAGTGTGCGTGGACGCGAAGGCGACGGCTTTCACCACCGGATATCGCCGCAAGGTTCGAGTGCACTCCACCGGCAACACGAAGATCACGGCGAGCAAAGCCATGTTTTTCACGGAGGACGGCACGCTGTCCGCCGACCCGGCCTTCGCTCGCTGCGACACGCAGTCGACCATCACGGGCGTCGAGCATAAGTTGCGGCTAGTGCGCCGAATTGCCTACAACAAAGCGCAAGAATTCAAGCCGATGGGCGAGCAATACGCCTCGGACAAGGGCGAGCGGGAGGCCGCAAAACAGCTCGACGATCGCGTCACTCCCTTGGTCTCTCAGGCCAACGAAGCCTACGCCTCGAAGATCCAGAAGCCGCTCTATCGTTTTGAACTGTACCCTCGTTGGCTCAATCTTTCCTCCAACTTCAACAGCTTGGGGGGCCGCTTCCTGGTCGCAAGCCGCAATCAGCTCGGCGCGAGCACACTGCCGCCGCCGTTGCCGATGTCGCCGCTCGCCGCCGGGTGGATTCGCATTCACGAGTCGGCGTTGAGCAATGTCGCGGACAACTTGCTGCGCTCCTTCACGCTGGACAACAAGAACGCCGTGCAGATTCTCACCGACCTGAAGCGAGAGATCCCCGACGAGCTGAAACGCGACGAGGAATGGTCGATGCGATTCTCTCGCGAGAACTCCGTAGTCGTCCGATTTCGAGACAATCGCATCCACCTCGGCTTCCGCGGCGACCAGTTCGGCCAGGGTGACAAGCGTCCGAAGGTCAATCACGAGATCGAGTTCTCGGCCGTCTACGAAGTTGAGCTCCGTCCCCGCAGCGTGGTCTTGCGGCGTGTGGGTGACGTGCAATCGGAGGTGATCATCGACGATCCGGACGAGTTTGTTCCGCCCGACGCAATCACGGTGCAACAAGTCATCGTTCGCAAGTTCGACTCTGTCTTCAAACAAGAGCTGGTGATCGAATCGCAAAAGCTACCCAAGCCGTACGACAAGGCCGGCGACATTCTGCCCGCGTTCTTCACCGCAGGATATGGCTGGGCCACGGTCGGAATCAACGCCGGCAACATCAACGGGCGGTGAGCCCGGCAGTGTGCGTTGACGGTCCTCGCGGAAAACGAAACAATACAGCGAACCAATACAGGCGTTCCGATGCGACGCGCGGGACGGCACTGTTGGGACGGGCGGCGAGGATACCACAGGCCGTTGAAAAACAGGCTGCTACCACACTGGGCAAAGGACTGGGTCGATGGCAACGGAGTTGGATCGTTGGGTGGAGTTTAGTTTCGACTGCTTGCCGTTGCGTTCGGTCAATCGAGTGGACGTGCCGCTGGATGCGTCGCCGAAATATCGCCAACTCTGTGAGCGAGTGAAGGCGGCCATCGAGCACCATGGCGCTCACAACACCTACTTTCTCTACAACGCCCGCTGCAAATACCACCTCGTGAATGACGACCGGCGCGGCACGCTTGAGTTCGAATTCCACGGCACGGTGTTCACGGACTCCGCCGATCTGAAAACGGAGCGTTGTGACCTGGAAGTCACCTTGCTTGGCGAGACCTGCGATTGGCTGACGCAGCCGGTCGTCGACTGGTTCAGCGAGACAGTGCGTCAGGGCGTGATCACCGAGTTCGATCGGTACATTTCCGCCGGAGATCTGCAGCAGACGCGTGACCGCATCGAGAAGATCCAGCAGGCCAGCGACGAGGCCGATGGCTTCGTCGGCATGTATCTTTGAGCAACAGAGTCGGCCGCCACACGCTTCGCGCGTAGCATCGCCCTCGCGAGTTACATGGGCGCCTTCGCGCGTAGCATGGGCGCCCTCGCCCGTGCAGGACTGCGCAACCCCGCCGCGTCGGCCGATTTCTACTGCCATGCGGCTGCTCGCCGCGCACGGGCGAGGACGCCCATGCTACGGACGATCGATGCGGCTGCTCGCCGCGCACGGGCGAGGACGCCCATGCTACGGACGATCCATGCGGCTGCTCGTTGCGTCGCTGGCCGGTGGCGGGTTAGCCGTCGGTGAGCAACTCGCCTTCGTACAGTTTTGCGAATGGACTGTTGTCGAAGTCGAAGTAGCGATTCAATTCGGAGCGCAGCACCGCCCACTTGCCCTTCTCGACACGCACTCGCGTGCCTGGGCCGGGGTCGGCGCCCGAGGGCGCGATCGGAGTAAGCTTGCCGTGATAGGTAATCTCGGGGCGTTTGCCGGAATACTGCAGCCATTCCTCAAGCACTCGGAAAGTCTTGCGTTTCTCCGGCACTCGGATGTTGTCGCCTTTCTGAAACACCAATTCGTGGACCCCCGTGTACCCAAAGAACGAGTAACCCGAGGTGTGGATGGGAATCCAATGTCCATGGCCTTCGTGGTCCGCAAGGTAAATCTCTTCCCAGCAATGGCCCGGGACCCAAACCAGCCGAGTGGCAATGCCGGACGCCCGGCAAAGCGCCGAGAAAACGCCGGCGCGTTCCTCGCAATCACCTCGTCGCTCGCGCAGTGCCGTCAGCACGCTCGTGTACGGACCAACCTGCTTCTCGATGTTCTCCCAGACCCAGGTGTTGAAGGCGACCGCTTTGTCCCAGGGGTGTTCGTGCTGACCGCCAACCAACTGGGCGAGATCCTTGACTTCCTGGTGACGGGTTTGAATCCCGGGGCTGTCATAGAGATATTGCTTGCGAAACTCCTTGCCTTCGCGCAGATAAGTCTGCTCGGCCGGGAATTGATCCTTTGCGTATCCAAAATGTTGTTTGCGCATCGTCAGCCGCATGCGGACAACGGCTTGCACAATCTGTCCCGGAGCGATCGACGGGGCGCTAATCAGCAGTTGCCCGGCAGTCGGCGCCACCAATCGCACCTGGGCAACGCAGCCATGAGCTTCGATCGCCATGTCGTCGATGGATTGCTCGGGCAATTCCACGGGCACTACGGTCGTCGCTTTCAACTGAGTGGCCGGCCCGTTGCCTCGCAGGCGGATTCCCGCTTCGAAGTCGAACGTCCGAGGCTCCAGATAGCCGGTGTCTTGAGGTGGCTCCGTCCAGATCCATTTGCCATCGCCGATCACCGGAATGATTCCCGCGGCGGACTGCAAGCCTTGAGCGCCCGAGACAAATCGTTCGGCGCCGACGAGCTGCGGCTTGGTGAATGTGGGTGGCGGTGGAGTGAGAGAAGAATTGCGTGCACAGAAGCCAATGCTTCCGGCCACGGCCACCTGGCCAAGAAAATGACGCCGGTCCATCCCTACACCTCGCGTTGCGTGGGTGTCTGCCTTGCCACGCGACGTTGTAACCGATTGTCGGCGGAATTACAAACTGAAGAGATGGGGACTGCAGATGCCCAGCGTTGCGGGTCTCGGCGGCGCCGCAGCGGCGGTAAGAGGCCGTACGACGGACTTCCAGTCCGTCGAGAGCCTTCTGGCCGCAACGACGGACTGGAAGTCCGTCGTACAGACTTTGTGGCGTCTACAACGCATTTCAAAAACTTCCCGATCGGCAATCGGGTTGATAAAACCAGCAGAAAAACTGCCTTCGATTGCGCCAGGGAAGATTTTTGAAATGTCCTCAAGTTAGTTAGAACAGCTCCGTAAGCGGCCGACCGTTGTCGAGCAGATTGACGGGCCGGCCGTTCTCTTCAATGACGAGCTTGTCGACGCCCATCGCGTGGTAGACGGTTTGAGTCACTTCGGCCGGCGTGATGACGTTCTCGACGGGATAGGCCCCGACGGGATCGGTCTTGCCGTAGCACTGGCCTCCACGCACGCCGCCGCCGGCCATCAGCACGCTCATGCATGCCGTCCAGTGGTCGCGGCCGGCGCCGTTCGCGCCCCCCGACCGCGGATCGCCGATCTTGGGCTTGCGCCCCATCTCGCTGCTGACCAACACCAGCGTCTCATCCAGCATCCCACGTTGCTGCAGGTCTTCCAGCAGCGCGGAGTAGGCGCGATCAAATTCGGGCAACAGATGTTCACGCAGGCAGTTGAAGTTGTTCCCGTGTGTGTCCCAGCCGCCCGCGCTGCGGCATTTTCCCGCCAGCGTCGAATTCTCCTTCCAGAACACGGTCACGAACGGAACGCCCGCCTCCACAAGTCGCCTGGCCATCAACAAACTCATGCCGTTGATGGTCTCGCCGTAGCGTTCGAGAGTCGCGGCGGACTCCCGCCCCAAATCGAAAGCGTCGGCCGTGGTGGAGGACGCCAGCAGTTGAAACGCCTTTCGGTTTTGGATGTCGAGACTGGCGACGTTGTCATCGTGCTCGAACCGTCGGCGAGCGTCGTTCAATGACTGCATCAGCGAGCGACGCTCCCCCATCCGCTCGAGCGACAACCCTTGCTCCAACGAGAGCGTGGGCGCGAGAAACTTGGTCGGCGCGTCGAAGTCCCCGTTGAGATAGAAGGGGTCATGTTGCACGCCCAACTTCGCCGCAAACTGGCCCGGCCGAGTGTACGGCGCTCGGCTTGGCTTATGGGGAAGCGTGATCGTTTGTGGCAGCGATGGGTGCGGCGGACGATGGGCGCCGACGATCGTTCCCATAAAAGGCCAGTCGGTCGGCTGCGGCCGGCGGTCGTTGCCCTGCGTGCGAAAGGTAATGTCGGGAACGCGGCCCGTCAGATTGTAGTAGTACCCCGCATGATGATCTCCGGTCGCCCGGCCGCCATCAGTGATCGAACGCACGATCGCCAAATGGTGCGCGTTCTTCGCCGTCATGGGGAGATGCTCGCAGAGCTGAACGCCGGCCGCCGAGGTTTCGATCGGATCGAATGCTCCACGATACTCGGCCGGCGCATCGGGCTTCATGTCCCAGGTGTCAATGTGTGAGGCACCGCCACAAAGAAAAAACAGGATCGTTGACTTGGCGCGCCCGCCACCCGAATTGGCGCCAGCCGGAGCGCCGCAGCTCGGCCGCGCCCATCGCAAGCCCGCATAGCCCACTGTCGACGCGGCGAGAATCGTCCGGCGATTGATCATCGGCAAAGATTCCATGAGCCTCTCCGGTTGAGTTGGTGGGCGAGATGGTGGCGAGCGAATGGAGGGATCGTAGGGGATGTGCCGCGAGGCACGATTGTACTCTATCTCGCGTCGCGAAGCGAAGTTCGATCGTAGCATAGGATGCCAGCCTGTGATGGTGTCCGGGAGCATGCTCCGCGAAACTCTCGTGCAACCATCTGGCCTGTGCCACGACAATCACAGGCTGGCAGCACGTCCTGGACTGACGGCGCCTTCGCTCCTATACTGCCAAAGGAGGGCGCGAGAGCCTTAGTGAGGTGT
>JAGQPF010000097.1 GCA_020426845.1 Planctomycetales bacterium | reverse complement strand
TTGACACGATCGTGATGAGGCCCTCTGCCTCCTCCACCGTGTAATCGTTCTGGTACGCTTCGCACTCGACAGAGGCAGTGGACAGAGGACCGCGACTGACCGTCACCGTCGTGCCGAATGCTTCCGCGAACAACTCCGAAGCAGCCGAAAAATCCGCGTCGAATGTGCCCATTCGCTTAGCTGGTCAAGTCGGTTGATCGCACTCCGATCCAATCCACACGAACGTCGGCCGTGGTGTCGTTGCTCGTCTTCTCGATGTGGACTATTGGAAGCAACGGACCGGTCGCGGCGTCAAGCTGAAACACCGTTGCCGGAAGCACGTTGACGGCGTCGACGTACATCTGGATGTCAGCCGGATTCCGGCAGTCAATCCACAGTTCGACGAACGTGTCATCGACAGCGCTCTTCGTGGTATCGGTCGCAGCACGCTCCGTGGTGCCGTCATCCGATTCCGCGTTGATCGTGAGCGAGTTGCCGTCCAGGTGGAACAACACCGACTCGGTCACCGAATCGAAGTCGGTCGCGTGGGTCCCGTTGGCCAATCCGATCGAGATGTCCAACGCCGCATCGTCACCGATGTCGTAGACCGCAACCCGACCTTCGAAGATCGGGCCATCGGCAACCGGCACCGTATCGACCGAGTACACCGCCGCCATTGCAGCTTCCGCCACGGCGTCGAAGCTCAGCGTGACACCAGTTCCACCGAGAGCCGTCGCAGTGACGCCCAGGCCGTTGGTGGCGTCGTTAGCCCACTGGCCCTTGCCGAGCTCGATGCGATACTCCGGCTTGCGGTTCAGGTCGACAACCACCGTCGTGTCTGCAGCAGCGGCATCGCCGACAACGCAGCCGAGGTAGAAGTCTCCGGAGGCCTGCGTGAACGTGGCCGAATTGGCCGAGCGATCCCAGTAGGCACGCCCACCGTCAAGCAACACAACGCTCGAAGTCTTCGTGACCGTGTATTGGCCAGCAACCGCAACCGTGATCTGATCGCCGGACGCGTACGCATCGCTTGCCGAATTGGCGCCGACGACGACACCGGCACGACCATCCGCAAGCTGAATCACTTGCCCGCTTGCCCCGGATGCCGGTGCGGTGACTTTCACCGTGTAGGCGCCAGGATCTTTGTAAAGAACGGCTTCCGCCATTGTTCAATCTCCTTGTGAATCCGTTTGGTTGACACCACCAATCAATCAGGCGGAAGTGACCGTTAGCCCGTACCAGCCGACTTGTGCATGCCGCGGTAGTCGACCGCAGCGGCTCCGGCGTCCATGTTGATGTCCCAGCCCATGCCCCACTGACCCTGCGACAACAGGAAGCTGCGGAGTTGCGGCGATCGGCTTGTGCCTTGGCGGTAGAGCTTCTTCACCGTGCGACGATTCGCGGCCAGGAACCAGTTCGTGGCGCTGCCGGTGACCGCAGCCTTGCTGGAAGGATCGATGACACCGGTCGCATCCAGTCGGCTCTCGACTACCAGGGTCAAGTTCTCGCCACGCAGCACGTTGACCGTGCCGTACCGAGTGCTCGCCGTGGTGTCGCGAATCTCGCCGGACTGCAGCAGTTCCTTGCCGGTCCACTCGAGATCGGGCGGAATCAACAGGAACTGCGGGCGGATATTCAGGGGCACATTGTCAAGCCGCTTGTTCGCCATCGCAGTGATGCCGGCCTTCAGTCCAGTTGAACCGAGAACCGCAGTGGTGAGGTTCGCATGTCCGCCGGCCGTGCTTTCCGCAGTCGCGTTGAACAATGCTCCTGTCGTAGCAGTGAGCGTCGGATTGCTCAGCAACAGCGAGTACACCAGGTCCGGAATCAGGCGACGTGCAGCGGCGCCCATCTCCAGCGGGACGTTCATCAACGCCATCAGGCGATCGTCGATGAAATCCTGTTCGTCCGCCACAAACTGCTTGGCGTAACGGGCGACCTTGTAAGTCTCGTAATCGTCGGAGAAGTCGGCGTGGGTGGCAGTGTCACCACGCGGCAACTTTTCAAGGGACGCGTTCTGCCGCAGCGTGATGTCTTCCTGGAGCATGAAGTTCGGAACGTCCTCGGCCTGGCACCATGCGGTGGTATCCGGAGTTTCGTCCCAGCCGGCCATCAGGCGAGCATAGACGTTGCTCGTGAACACTCGATCCAAGTGGGTTCCACTCATAGCAGCACGAATCAGCTCGACGCGATCACGCGGCACAGTGCGGCGGCCATCCAGCATCACGCACTCGCGACACAGGTCAACTGCCGACAAGTTCCGCAACTCATGTCCGCCGTCGGCCTCTTGTTCGGAAAAGGTATTCCGATACCGGCTGCCGTCACGAATCTCGGCGTCAACGCGAACCTTCGTCGGATCGAATCCGCCAGCGATCAGCATGCCGGCCGCTAGGCTGCGCTCGGTCACCGCTTGATCGTGGCTGCGGCTGTGAATCGCCGGGCCCGTTTGCTGGCCTGGCTGCCGAGCATCGCGGATGTGCTGAAGAAACTCGCGGTTCGCGCGGGCCTCGTCCCATCCTTCGCTGATTGCTCGCTCAAGCACCTCTGACGAAACATCATCGCCGGCGAGCTCGCGGAGCTTGTTGACCCGCTCTCGCTCTTGCTTGATCGCCTCGGCACGAATTGCGCCCTCATCAACCGATGGCGTCGGAGCGACCACCACGGGCGCTTCACGCTGCTCGGCTGGCTTCTCCGGCGGAGCCTGTCGCTCCGCATCCGCGACGACTGGAGCGTCGTTCGGTTTTGCCATCGTTAATTCTCCTTGTTGACGTAATTTCGCTGCCTCGTCTGCCCCAATCGGGACCATCGACGCCTCGCGAAGTTTCCACTTCGTGGCCACACGCATCGGGCGATTGCCCGCGGCAAACTCACGACCATTGACACTCGCCTTGCCGTCCGGCTGAATGTCGATGTACTCGGTGACGCGATAACCAACGCTCACGTCCGTTAAATGCCCCTGCCTGACCTTGTTCCATACTCGGTCAACCTCGTCGTCTCCAGAGGCGAAGTGCAGCGTGCCAACCGTCTCGGCTCCCTCTTGGCGGATGTTGCGAATGCTGCCCAACACATCGCTTAGCCGAAACCGACTATGGGTGTCGAGCAGAGGCAATTGGCGAGGCAATTCGACTCCATCGGCCAACAGCACCTCGTCGATCATTCCACCGCTACGCCAATCCCACATCTCGACGGGCCGTTCCGTGGACAGCACCGCATCGACAGTGCGGGACTCCTCGTTGACGGTTGCCGCCCGGATGTCGAGCTGGCCGCTGATCTCACGCTCACTCTGCTGATGCGAGCTCATCCTGCATTTCCTCAATTTGCTGTTGCGTGTCATCGGCGGTCATGTCCACCGAATCGGATGATGCCCACGATGGCAACTCAAGCCCCGCCTGCTCATAGGCCTGTTTGACCTTCACCTGCTCCTCGACATGGGCGGCCAGTGTTTTCTTTCGCGATGCCAAGAGCTCAAGCAGGGTGTACTCACCGGTCTGCAATCGGATCTGATTGGCCTGTGCCGTCTTGACCGGCTCGACGTCATCCAGTTGCGGCCACGTCCACTCATAGGCGACTCGCTGCGGTCGCTGTCGCAGTTCCGGTACGCTGAATCTCGCCTCCTTCGCGACCAAGTCGACGAGGCGGTTGAGCACACCACACGCCTTGTCGGAGCCCGAGAACCACGCCTGCAGGCTCTGTGTTGCCCGGCGATAGGTCGTCATGTCGAGCCGAGCCGAAGCCCATGAATGCTTCGAGGCATCAAGTCGCACCATCAACCGAGGCATCGACGCCGGGCGCCCCATGTCAATCTGTCTCTCGGCCCGATAGTCCGGGTACTGGACAGCAGGAGCAGTCGCCGCATAAACGAATGGCTTCCACCCGGGCGGCAACATGCGAATGGTCCGCCGCTCAATGTCCGCCGACTCCGGGGCTGGCCAGAAGTCCGCGTCTGGATGCTCCGTGTAGAGCAACGCAGCTTGGTCGGCAACAGCACGGCTGGCGTCCAACATCTGGTCGTCGAAGTCACGCAGATCGGCGACAGCCTGAAGCCCGGGAGCCTGCCATGGTACGCCGCGACACTGATCCTCTTCATCCGTGATGAACTCGTGGATGATCATGTCCGCCGGCCAAGGCGAGAAACTGCTGCGGTAGATCATCTGGCCGATCGGTGTCTGGTCCTCGATGTAATACTGCGTTGGGCGACTGAATTGGTCGAAACGAATCCCCATCAGCACATTCGCATCACTGGAGAATTGCGACGGAGTCCCAAGCCGTCGAGGGTGGCATGGGTGCAATCGCATCTGCACCGGCCCTTCGGCCATCGGATCAGTCACGATGCGGGCAAGGTACTCACCACACCGCCACAGGTTCTTGACCCACAATCGCCCCATCTGTGCGCCGCTGATGTTCGGCCGCGTAGTAGGCGCAGAAAACCATTCACGCCACACCTGCTCCAATGCATCGTTGTACTCTTGATCGTCGCTCTGCACTTGGAGCATCGGGCCGTCCTGCCCCCACAGGTCGTCGCCGTGCGTGTTGATCATTCCGGCCAGTACTGGATTCTGCCGGCTCTCGTAGATCGACCGCATTCGCAGCGTCGGCAGATGATTGACGAGCCACGTGTTAATCGACTCATCCTCGGCCATCGCCCAGTGACCGGAATTGAGCCGCGTAGTCTCCGCCGACTCCCAGTAGCGTTTGCTTTCGCCGGAGCCTGCACGTCGCGTGGTTGCCGACGTCTCGGCCATCCACGGCATCATCGAGACATACTGGACGTCGCTCATGATGTCACCCGCCTATAGGTGACTTTGGTCGTCTGCCACGGCCCGGTCGTGTTTGCAGATGCCCGGGAGGATGCCAGGTTCTTCCGGCATTGAGCGATCAAGTCAGCGATTGTCGCCGAATTCCAGGCAATAGACTGAGCACCGCCGCCAGCCAGTTGACGAGATACGTTGGGCGTGGACGCGAGCCGGGCCTGCATCTGCATCAGATAAGTGATTGCAGAGTCCCAGCTTGCCGACGCCATGGCTGACGCGGCCGATGCGTAGAGTGCGTTGAGTTCGGCGATGCTCATACCACAAGGGTAGAGCGAAAACACCTACGTCAAAGAGCGTGCCGTATAGATGCTATACGGAAGGCGGCAATTTGTTCCAGATCCGTTTGCCGCGTGATCGCTGCAACGGTTAACCCGCCGTTACCCTTGACCGCGTCGCCCTCGTTTCTTCATCGTTTCGGTTGGCGACGCGGTCATTTTTTGCGCTTGCAGCAAATTAGCGGGCGCGTTAAATTACTGCCCGTCAAGGATTGCCTGAACGGAATTTCAAGCGAGGGACCAAGGATGTTAGTGCTATCAAGGAAGGCAGGCGAGGGCGTCATCATCGACGGGCCTGCCAGGCTGACGATCATCGAGCAACGCGGCAACCGCATCGTCATCGGCATCGATGCCAATCGGGACGTTCGCATCTTGCGAGATGAGCTTCAAAGGATCGACGATAAGGATGCCTGCGGCGACGCGGGAGAGTAATCGGCGATGCGCGGTCGGCAAGGTCGTCGATCAAATTGCGGCAGGGCGGTCGCACGCATCGGAAAACGCAACGGCCGCCCGTTTGTTGGGCGGCCGTTGTCTTTAGGGAACCAAAAATGACAGACAAGCAATTCGCTGCCGACCTGAACGATCTTCTCGGTTGGCTATCGAAAACTTTGCCGATCGGGTACACGATCGAGATCACGGCGACAGGAGGCGTCAACGGTTCCGGTGAGGTTTCGCTCAGTCTGTTTGACGATGAATGCGACCCGTGCGACGTGTGTTTCGACGACCTGAACATGCTTCAAGCGATCGTCGAGTGCGTCAATCAATCGCGTGCGAATCAGGACGAAGCCGCGGGACTAGAGCAACGCCAGCCTGTCGAATGGCACCCGGGGAAATTCTGATGCTCGACCTGATCACAATCGAGGGCGCGTATCGGGGTCGGCCTGCGGCCGTTCAGTTCTGCCGCGCTACGGTCGACGATCGGCCTGGCTGGGAAGCGACGGTCATCGTCGAAGGGCTGCCGGTTGTCGTGATGCAATTGCCGCGCGGCGAACGATCGTGATTGGTTGGGGATCTGATCGCTAGGTCTGTTTAAATGTCTAACATCACGTACATGAAGTATCTATTGGACGTAAGTCCCTCGTCTCTGCAATCGAGGCTTTGCGATCGTGTTGCCGGTCAATTTCTCACTCCGCTGACTAACTACCGTTTGTGGGAAGGTCTCTTTGCAGTGGACAACGGTGGATACAGCGGATTCGACGCTGATGCG
>JAGQPF010000001.1 GCA_020426845.1 Planctomycetales bacterium | reverse complement strand
GGCTGAAGGTGGAGCTCTTGATCGGGTCTCGCAGACAGGAAGAGGCGCGCAGGTTGCTGCTCAGCCAAGTCGAGCGACTGCTCACCAACGCGACTTCCTACGAGATGTCGAAGGCCGAACATGCGCTAAACCGACTGTCCGAAGTGGCGTCTTCGCATGAGCAACTCGCCGCGATTGACAAGGTCCAAGATATTTACGCCCGGACGGATCAAGAGGAATCCGGGCAGTCGTCGCTGCGGATCTGGCTAGGGCGGCGGGCCGGCGCCTTGCAGTCGGTGGGCCGCCCTCGCGAGGCCGTGACACTTTGGAAACAGCTGGCGGAGGAGGCGAAGTGGGATCTCTCCGCTCAGCTACACTACGCGCGCCGTTTGTCCGCGGGCGGAGAGCTTGCCGCAGCCGTTCAATGGCTGGAAGCTGCGACGAAGCTCGAGCAACATGGCGACGACGCGCGGCGGAGTCTGTGGTCGCAGCTGGCCGAATTGCAGCGATCCGACGGCCGCTTCGACAAGTGGCTGGAAGTGACCCAAGCGATGGTTCGCCAATGGCCACAGCGTTCGGAGTTCTACGATCAGTTGTTGGACGCGCAACTGCACAATGAGCTGCTCGACCAGGCGGAGCAGGCCGTTCGCCAATGGGTAGAGCGGGCGTTAGAGCCGGCCGAGCTGACCGAAGCGGAGATCGCCCAGCTGGAAGCAGCTGTCAACTATCTGATCGGCAACGGGTTGCGCGGCCGCCGTACACGGCATGACCCCAAGTGGTCACCGCTTCTGCTACGTTTGGTGGAAAAGTTTTTCGATCACGAGCATGAGCGGATCGCCCGCCGAATCTTGGATAGCCAACACTTCCGCGCCTCGGATCAGGCCGATCAATTCCTAGCGACACTGACTCGCAAACTCCCGGAGCTCGTTGACAAGGGGTCGCCCGAGTTGGTGCGGCGCGCGGTCGACTATACCGTGGGACGCACAGAGCTGGGGCAGCGCGAGTGGGAGCGGGTTGCCGATAGGCTACTGCAACGTTGGCGAAACGCTGATCGGGAGAAGGTTCTGGTGTGGGACGGCGCCGCGCGGAATCTGCTGGCGAATCATGCGCCCGAACGGAAACTGGCTTTCCTGCGAGAACGCCTGCGTCGCGAGCAGGATGAGGAACAACCGATTCGCGTCCAGACCTTTGCTCGCGACCTGCTGACGGAATTGATGCGAGCAACCGGCAACGACGAGCCAGGACCGGAAAAGGTGGAGAGTGAGGCGCTCGCGCTGCTGCCATGGATCATTTCCTCCAGTCCTTTGGCGGGCGAGTTGCAGGAGCAGTTGGGTGGCCTGCAAGAATTGGTTGACTCGGCACTTCGCAATCGCACACTCGCGGCAGCTGAAGAACTTGCGAAGCGCGCCGAGTTCAAAGAGATGACTCGCAAGGAAGTCGCCGAGCTCAAATCGGCCGCCGACAAGGCCGCCAAGGCCGGCGTAGCGCAGTCGCTGGAGGCGTTCGGACGCAGACTCGATGGCGGCCTGCTGCGGCAATGGGTGGAGGTGGAACGCATGTGGTTGTTGCTGCAGCTCGACCCGGTCTCTGCGGAAGTCCACGACTGGTGCCGAGAGCAGATGGGAGCCGAGCCGACGCGAGACATGGTGCTGGAACGATCGGTGCGTTACTACGCGGACGCCTCGCCCGAAAAGCAGGCGTGGCTGCTGGCGTCGCTTCAACATCACTTTCTTCAACGCGTGGTCACCATGGCGGAGTTTCAGGCCGTGCAGCGGTCGGCCCGAGCCGATTGGGCCGGGCAGCTGACGCGATATCTCGAAGCCGGCGCCAAACTGCCGGGAGATGCCGGCCGTGATTGGAAGCTGCAGCTGACGCAGCAATTAGTCGCACAGGACCACGTCGAATCGCTGACAGCGTTGCTGCGGAACTGGATCGCAACCGACGAACAGCCGGCATCGTGGCTGCGGTGGCTGGGGATGCTCGAGGCAGAGCAGGGGCGATTCGATGTGGCCATCGAGCTCTGGGAGCGATTGGCGGATCACATGCCGTTGGGGCCGAGCGAGTATGCCATGCTCGCTGAATGGCGTCTGGTGAAGGGAGACCGTGAAGGCTACGAGCAGGCGAAGCAACGGCGATTCGAGACGATGTCTGACAGCCAATTGTCGAACTGGATTGACAACGCGATTCGTCCTTGGCGGCGTGAAGGCCAATTGCCGTCCACCTTGGACGAGGACGTGCTGATTGCCTTGGACGCGGCGCTTCGCGGGTCCAACCCCGATACGGGGCTGCGGTATGTTCGTGAATTGTATGGCGCCAGCCGCGACTTTCGACTGCTACGCGCAGCGCCTCGCGCTTTGACGGGCCGCACGCCGCAGCAGATCTATTCGCTGCTGACTTCCGTCGATAACGGCCTGTTGGCCGAGGTGCGCAACGAGGCGACCGCGGATGAACTGCTGCAGGAGTTGCGACGACTTCGCGAAGCGGCCGGATCGGATGTCGACCGCCGCGCTTTGGACTTGTTGGAGACGCTCGTCGAGCGACGTGCGGCGACGCAGCTCAACCAGCCCGGACCACACATCGACGCCGCAGTGTCGGCGCTGCGCCGCGCCGGGGAGCGTGATTGGGCGGCCGGCGAACGCGTCCAGATGGCACAGTGGCTTCGATCGCTTGGATCCCTGGAGCCCGAATTGTTGCGCCAAGAGCGACAGCGGCAGTTCGAATCGCTTGGAGCCGAGGCAGATCCGCAAGCGGAACGCGATTGGGTCGCCGCGCATTGGGCGTATACGGAGTATTGGTACGACAAGACGAGGCAGCCGGCCGTCGTGAGACTGGAGGCCGTGCTGAATGCCTGGAGACAGCGGCTTGCCGAGGCAATGCCGGAGACAGCGTCCGATTGGGATTCGTGGACGACGCGCTGGGATCAGCCGATTCAGGATCTCGTCCACATGCTCACCACGATGGGCGACCACCGTCGCGCCGAGAGCCTGCTGATCGAGCTGCGTCCTTATGCAGCGGGAGACCAGCACCTTGACTGGTTGGACGACCGGCTCGCGGAAGTCTATTTGGACGCGTTGGCAAAACAGGGGACGGTGTCACTCGGCTCCGGCGCCACGCTGTTTCGCGAATATGAGGCGTGGATGTTGGAGCTGCTGTCGAATTCGAGCGACAATCAGATTGGTCGGCGCCTGAGAGTGTTGATGTCCGTTTACGACAAAGCGGTGTCGCAGGGCATTCGCGAGGCCAGCCCGCGCCTGCATCGCTTTGCCGATGACGACCTACCGCCGCTGTTGCAGCGGCGTTCGGGCAACGTCTACGCCGAGATGGTGCGTCGCGTCGCCGGGACCCTCGAGGAAGTCTCGGGTGACGTGGCAGCGCTGCGATTCTTGGTGAAGCGACTCGAGTCGTATCCTCAGCGATTGGAGCTTACTCAGGACTCGGGCTGGCGCGAACACGCCTCCCTGCTTGGCCGGCTGATGAGCGAAATCCGCTTGCAAGGTGCGAACGCCGTGAACGTGGCAGCCGACGATGATGAGGAGCTTAAACTGTTGCCGCGCGTCGCCAAACTGGCGGCCACCGAGCTGCGCTGGAACCTGCTGACGAGGCAGGAAAGCAGGCGGGTGCTGTATGACGTGCGGGGAAGCAACTTTTGGAGCGGACAAGAGCTGATGTTTGCCCGCGTGGCGGAAGAAGTGCTCGCCGAGGCGCCCGAGTCACGAAGTAATCTGTACTACGTCGCCGAATATCTTTACCACGGCTTGCGGCGTCACCAACGCGCGATCGATGTGCTGACCAAGGCATGGCGGGACGGCAAGCTGGAGCGGCGGCAACAGCTGAGGCTGGTGACGTATCTACATGAGCAGAATCAATACGCTTCGTCGATTCCGGTGCTGGAGCCGCTCGTTGAGCAGGCGCCGGAGGATCTGCCCACGCGTACACAACTGATGACCGCCTACTTTCGCACACAGCGCAGCACGGATCTGCTGCGACTGATGAGCGAGACCGAAAAGCGATTGCGCGATGAAGACTGGTCGGTGAACTCCGTCCGGACTCTGGGCGATGCCTGTTTGAATTGTCAGCAACACGAGACGGCGGCGCGGCTGTTCCGGGAACTGCTGGCGATGGAGAAACGGTTGCAGGGCGCCGGCCAGACGCTGGCGGACGACCACTTGCGGCTGGCACAAGCCTACATCGGATTAGGTGACACCAAGCTGGCTGTCGAGAACGCATCCGCCGCCTATGTGCTCGAGTCGAGACGTGAGGCTTGGCGTCGCCAGCGAGTGCGGGAGACGATTGCCACCGCGTTTCGGACCAGTGCCGATCTCAAAGCGTATCTTGAGAACTACGAGGCCGAGGTCGCCAAAACCAACCAGGACAGCCCCTTGTTGCGTTCGGTGCTGGGATCGACCTTCCTGTCCGAGCGGCAGAACCCATCCGAGGCGATTCGTCACTTCCGCATCGCGTTGGAACTTCAGCCGCACGACGTCGACTTGCGACGCTCGTTGGTGCAGGCCTACAAGGCAGCAGGCGACCAGGGTGGCGCGATGCGGGAAACATTGCAGCTGATCGCGACTGATCGTCACAACCTGGAGCACTATGAATCGCTTGCCGAAATGGCCAAGCAGGCGCCGACGACTGACGAGCTTCGCGCGCTGGGCTTGGACGCCGAGCGGGCCGTGACATCGGTGGTGGAGGCAGGGCCCAACGAGGCGGAGCACCACGCGAGCCTGGCGGAATTGCGTGAGTCGCAAGGTCGCTTTGAAGAGGCCACGGTGCACTGGCGCCGCGTTTCCGAGCTGCGACGGCTGGAGCCCCAAGGGTTGCTACGGCTGGCGGCGGCTCAACTCCAGCTCAAGAACTGGGAAGAGGCTCGGCAGGTGCTGAGCAAGTTGCGCGACACGCAATGGCCCGCGCGATTCGAATCCGAAGTGGGCGAGCAATTGAAGAAGATGAGCGCTCAACTTCCGCCCGGGAAGTAACGTGGCGCACGGACGTTGGCACGGCCTTCTTGTTCTTGGCACGGCGTTCGTGCTTACCGCTTGCGAACCGTGATCGACATCACGGGCCGTTTGACGTCGGATCGGAACCAGACGCGAGCTGTGGCGCTGATTCGCTGCTGCGGTTCGGGGCCCAGCCGCAGCAGCTGAATGAATTCTCGCTGGATTCGCAGTGCCTGGTCGGCTGCGCGGCGGATGGCCGTTTCGCCGGGCGTTGTCGCCCACACCGTGAACTCGATGCGAAAGTCGGGGTCCACGGCCCGGGACGCGACCTCCAAGACCGCCTTGCGATGTGGTCCTTGCAGGATTGGGCCCTCGGTGGGAAACGAATTGAATAGGTCGAACACCGTCTCGGCCGCCGTCTCGCTCAGCTCGGTGGCGCCAAAACGCTGGTCCGATTGCTCCAGAAATCGCTCCAACTGTTCCGACTCGCGTTCAATCACGCGCAGATTGTTGGCATCGGTATCGGGCCCCAGTGCCGTGCTGCCGGACTCCGGACTGGGGTCCTCGGTGATGTAGAGCGGATTGCCGGCTGTCATCGACACGGCTCGGCCTGTCCGCGTGCCGGGAAACGAACCTGCCAGGCCAGTGCCCTTGACCGAACGGATGAACGACCCGGTTCCGGAATGCAAATTGGCGCCGGTCTGCTCCTCCGCCAACGAGTTGAGCACGATGAAGAACGCGAGCAGCGTCGTCATCGTGTCACCGAACGACATCAGGTAGGCGTTGCTCGGTCCGCCCGGATCTTCCTTTTTCTTCTTCGCCATCGCTATCGCTCCTGGCCCGTTTTTAGCAACTC
The DNA here is from genome assembly GCA_020426845.1 of Planctomycetales bacterium. GTDB lineage: Bacteria > Planctomycetota > Planctomycetia > Pirellulales > Pirellulaceae > JAGQPF01. Next base: position 14,450 of record JAGQPF010000001.1, on the reverse strand, counting down.
GAAGCGAATCACATCGGCCTTGGACGGGTCAAGCAAGGCCCCCACTCCGACGCTGGACGGATGCAGCGACCCCGATTCGATCAGGAAATTGGACACCTTGAGACAACCGTCCAAGTGATTCGGCGCTGCGCGGAGCGTGGCCCGCAACGCTCCTTTGCGGATTCGCTGGCCCGCAGTGAACAGCAGCTGCCGAACGGTCGGCGCCAGTTCACCGCTGCTGGTGAACATCTCCGTCAGGGGAATCTCGACAGCGTATTCCTTGTTCGGATCGAACTTTTGAGGGCCGTCCAGTCCCGCCAGGCCCTCGCCCAGGGCGTTGATGCCCGGATCCTCGTTGATCGGCGGAGTCTCCGAGCCTCGCATGGTGGTGCGGGACGACCGCGGCCGTTCTCGCACCAGGATCGCGTCGTACTCCATCGCCTCGGGGTCTCCCGCGACGCCGGTGGCGCCAGCGCCGCCGAACATGGAGATCTGCATGCGTTCAAAACTCTCGGGCTCGTTCGTCGCAAACGTCATCAGCAGAATGAAGAACGTCATCAGCAGCGTGATGACGTCGCTGTAAGTCATAAACCAAGCAGGTACATCGTCCGTCTTGGGCGGCGGCCCTTTTTCTCGTGGCATGTCAACTCTCCGTCTTCAATGCCGGCTGACTCATGGGCAGCAGTTTAGGAACGATGCTTCGATTGCCAGCGGGGTGTCGTTCACAGGCAGGTGGCCCTTGTCAATTGGCTGCTATGCTATGCCGCTTGGCTCTCGCCGAATTTTCGTTCCTTGGGGCGGACAAAGGCTGAGAGCCGCTCTTGCACGGCGCGGGGAGTTTGTCCGTCCAACAGGGCGCACAGGCCGACAATCATCAACTCGCGCACCATCGATTCCTCCTGGTTTCTCGCCTCGAGCTTGCCGGCCAGGGGAATGCAGAACAGGTTCGCCATGACGGCGCCGTAGAGTGTTGTCAACAACGCCGTTGCCATACCACCGCCGATCTGGCTGGGATCGTCCAGGGTGCGAAGCATCTGCACCAACCCGATCAGCGTGCCGATCATCCCGAACGCGGGCGCCGCAGCGGCCAGGGCGTCGATGATCTTCTTTCCCGTCTTGTGACGCTCGTCGATATAGCTCAGCTCCGTCTCCATGTTCTCTTGCAGGTCTTCTTTGGTCGTGCCGGCCACGACCAACTCCAGGCCGCGCGAGAGAAACGGGTCGGTGATCTCCTCCATTCGCGACTCGAGCGCCAACAGGCCGTCGCGACGCGCGACGGTGGCCATTTCGTTGAACTGTTGAATCGTGTCGCGCGTCGTGGGCAGCTTGGTTAAGAAGCAGTTCTTGACGACCGCCAACATGCTGAGCACGTCGCGCAGCGGAAAGTTGATCAGCAGCGCCGCGAAGGCGCCGCCGATGGTGATCATCATCGAGGGCACGTTGATGAACGGCCCCAAGCCGCCGCCGCCCATGGCGATTGACGCCAGGATCAGGCCGCAGCCCAAGACCATTCCGAGCAGTGTCGCGATGTCCATCGATTGATTCCAGCGTGCAGTCCAAGGAACTCGGCCGGCAAGAGAGTGCGCCGAGCCTCGCGGTTCGGGCGCCTCTTCCCGTGATGCGCGTTGGAAAGATTGAGGAAACTCAACAACGATTCCCAATCGCAACATCCACGTCGGAAGTTTGCGGCGCCAATAGACGGCAAGCGGCCAGAGTGCGCAGACTACGCAGTCGTTTCGAGCAATCGCTCGGGGGGCCAATGGGGCGAACAAATGGCGGGGATCCGCCCGGCGTTGGGCAACGCGTCAAAAACGCCATCAGGGACGGCAGTTATGCCAACTTTGTGTAGGCGGAAAACTCGCCTGAAACCTCCCAGTCCAAATAACCGTCAAGCTCGGCGGCTCCGAATTCCGAAACTCGCAACACGGTGAAGTTTCGTTGAAGTTGGAATCGTTTGACCGCCCCCGGGTCGCCCTTGCATGAACATCTGGATCGCCATCTTGGTTGCCGCCCCGCTGTGCGGGCAATTGACGGCGCCCGTGCCCGGACGAGCCTACCATCCGTCGGCGTCCACCGGGTCGGAGAACGTGACCGGTGGCGTGACGAGGGCTGCGTTCGAGACGCAAGCAATCGATCAACGGTGGGCTGCATTGCAGCGCCCGGACACGGCTGCGCCGCCCGCGCCGACCGCGGCTGCTTCGCCGCCCGCGCCCATCGCGCATCATTCGTCAGCGGCCGAGCCCTATGGCGCCGTCCAGCAGGCGACCTTTGTGGCGCCCGCCGGAGCGGAGACGACATCGGCCAACGCGTTGGCAGAGCCTGTCGCCCCAGTGCCGCCACGGATTCACGAGCCCCGTTCCGAGAACAGTGATCCGCCCATCATCAACGGGTCGGTTGCTAACGCGGCCGACGCCACGGATGCCGGCAAGGCCAAGTCGGAGTCCGACCAGCCGCTGCCCGATTGGCTGGCCGACGATCCGAAGTCCGGCGCCGAGCCGCTGAACTTGACGAGCATGGCGATGCGGATGTTCATCGCGACTGTCGGTGTGTTGGTGGCCGCGGTGGTGTCGGTGTATCTGGGGCGCCACTGGCTGGATCAGCGTCGGCCGGCGACGGTGACGGGCGATCGCCTGCGCGTGGTGGAGACCAGAAGTCTCTCGCCGAGGGCATCGTTGCAATTGGTGGACGCCGCGGGACAGATGGTGTTGGTGGGGGTGGACTCGCAGGGGATTCGCGGCATGGTGCCGCTCTCGGGCGCCTTTGACGACGTTTGGGAAGAGATGGGGCAGACCGTTGAGACACGAGGCGCCTAGCCATGCCCCAGGCCATTTATGGCATCGTTGAAGGACTTTCGGCCGCGGCCGCGCCGCCTGCGCCGTCGGTGTCCACGGTCGACGTGCTGGACCAACTCACCGCTTCGCCTGCCTTGCAAAACATGGCCCCGCCGATCCAGGTCGCGCTGTTCATGGGCGCCCTGGCGTTGCTTTCCACCGTCCTCGTCTGCGCCACGTCCTTCACCCGCATTGTCATCGTGTTCTCCTTTGTGCGTCGCGCCCTGACCACTCAGGAGATCCCTCCGAACTCGGTCTTGATCGGGCTGGCGCTGTTCATGTCTTGGTTCATCATGGGCCCCACGATCGACAGCATCAGCCGCGACGTGAACCTGTACATGGATGGCGAGATCACTCGCAACGAGGCGATCCAAGCCGGCGCCACGCACCTCAAGGCGTTCATGCTCAAGCAGACACGGCGCCAGGATCTGAGGCTGTTCATTCAAATGTCGAAGACTGAGCCGCCACAGACCGCCAGCGACACGAAACTTCGCGTGCTCGCGCCCGCGTTTGTCGTCAGCGAGCTCAAGACGGCATTCATGATGGGATTCTGCATCTACATTCCGTTTGTCCTCATCGATCTCGTGATCTCCACCGTGCTGATGTCCTTGGGCATGATGATGATGCCTCCGGTCGTGATGTCGCTGCCGTTCAAGGTGTTGTTGTTCGTGCTGGTCGATGGCTGGAGCTTGATCGCCCGCGCGTTGAGCGCAAGTTTCGGCGCCGGCTGACGGGGCGGCTCGCCTCACGAACTTCCACTGACAAGACACTGACACAAACCACTAACCGGCCGAACAGCCAACCGAGTTTGCCATGAACGCTGACGAGCTAGTGCAAGTGGGCCGCGAGCTGCTGATTACCGCCATCCTCGTGTCGGCTCCGGCCATTGCGGTCAGCTTGGTCGTCGGCCTGGGGATCAGCATCTTCCAGGCCCTGACGAGCATTCAGGAACAGACGTTGAATTTTGCGCCGCGGATTCTGGCCGTCAGCGTCGCGCTGATCATCACGCTTCCCTGGACCGTGCAGGTGCTGCGCAATTTCACCTTCCGAATGTTTGAGCTTGCCGCGAGCGTGGGCCCAACATGATCACTACCAATCAAATTGTGGTGGCGCTGCTGGCGCTGTTTCGCTGCGCGGGCTTTCTCGCGTTCACTCCGGTGCTCGGGGGACAGCAGGTGCCCCGCACGGTGAAGGTCGGCCTCGCCGTGACGCTAACCTGGATGTGGGTGGGCGCGGCCGGCACGGTGACGCCCGCCCCCGCCGTGAATGAGATGGTCGCCGAGGATGGCTCGCTGCGAATCTTGCCCGCGGCGCTGGGAGCGGGACGCGAAGTGGCGCTGGGCGCGGCCTGTGGTTTCCTGATGAGCTTGTTCTTGATTCCGGCGAAGATCGCCGGCAGCTATCTCGGTCACGAGGCGGGCTTGCAGATGGCGTCGTTGATGGATCCGAACTCGAACACGTCGGGCAATGTGCTGTCGGAGATTTTCGACGCCCTGTTGATCATCCTGTTCTTCGCCTTCAACGCCCATCACTATCTGCTCTATGGGCTGGATGTGATGTTTCGATTCTGGCCTGTCGGCGGCCGGTTGCCGCAAGTGTCGCCGCAGTTCGTGGCGGACCGTATTTCCTCGGTCCATCACACGGCGTTTCTGGCGGTGCTGCCTGCAGTCACATGTTTGTTTGTGTCCATGTGCGGGATGTTGATCCTGATGCGCTCAACTCCGCAGTTCAGCCTGTTCTCGATTGGTCAGTCGCTGCGAGTCGGCATGGGCCTGCTAGCGGTGCTGTTGTTTCTTCCTCACACCCTGCGCGTGTTCGCCGTCGCACTGAGCGAATTGAAGGCGAGCGTCGGGTTTTGATGGGCCGTGGCACAGGCTGCCACTTTGAGATTGTGGTTGTGGCTGCTGCTTGCAGGCTGGCAGCCTGCACTACGACAAGGCTGGCAGCCTGCACTACGACAAGTTGAACGGAAGCTATGGCGGAAGACGCCGGACAATCACGGACAGAGGCCGCGACGCCGCGGCGTCGCGAAGAAGCCCGCCGCAAGGGACAGGTGCCCTACAGCGCGGACCTGTCGACCAGCTTCACCTTGTTCCTCAGCCTGTCGGTGCTGTGGTTTCTCAGCCCCGTTATCGGCGGGCAGTTGGCGCAGATCATGCGCAACTCCCTGGGCGATATTCAGCTGTCGGACTGGAACGTCGCGTCGACGCGAACGTTCATGGCCTGGCTCATCCGCCACAACATTGTCACCACCGGATTGCTCGCTGGCGTCGCCTTTGTCGCCGCGTTGGTGGCGGGGGTCTCGCAAGCCGGTTTTCGCATCACCTTCGAGCCCCTGTCTCCGAACTGGAACCGGCTGAACCCGGCCTCGGGCTGGGGACGTCTGCTCTCGGTGAAGTCGGGCGTGAAGGCGTTGATGGCGTGCGGCAAGGCGTGTCTCGCCGGGGCCGTCGCCTGGTGGCTGATTCGCTCGACCGCTGGCCAATGGGGCGCCCAGCGCACCTTGCACGGCGCCGTCTCGGTCGCTTGGTTCTCCGGTCTCAAGCTGGCCTTGATTCTCAGCGGCGTGATGCTGGCGTTGGCCGCTCTCGACTATATCTTCCAGCGCACGCGCCACGAGGCCGACCTGCGGATGACTCGCCAAGAAGTCATTGAAGAGCGGCGCAACGAAGAGGTTGATCCGCAGATCCGCGCGCGGATGAGGCGGCTTCAGCGCGAGGCGGCGCTGAATCGAGCGTTGAGCAGCGTGCCGAACGCGACCGTCGTGGTCACCAACCCGACTCACTACGCCGTGGCCTTGCGCTACGAGCGAGGCGAGACCGAGGCGCCGGTGATTTTGGCCAAGGGGAAAAATGCCCTGGCAAAACGCATCATGGCGCTGGCGGAGGAGAACGGTGTGCCGGTCCTGCGCCGCCCGCCTGTCGCGCGAGCCCTCTATGCGTTGGGCGAGATCGGCGAGCCGATTCCCGACACGCTGTTCCAGGCCGTCGCGGAAATTCTCGCCTTTGTCTACGCCCAACGCCGTGGCCAACGCCCGGCCGGCTGACGGATACTCAACGTGATTGGAACAACGGGGTGCTGCGTCCGGTAGCATTCAAGAGTAAACTCAGCCCTCGCAGGGCTCGCCTACGAAGGGCAGGGCAGCCGGCTGATGGCGAATTCAGTTGTCGCGAGTTTGCTTGACGTCGGCTCCCCAATAGCTCCCCAAGAGCGGCTGCTGTTTTTTTCCGACGTGCACGCATCAGGAGCGATTCCGTGGCGGAGTCCAAGATCAAGATCATCGGCATTAGTGACGACGGCGCCGCCGGATTGACCGAGGCTGCACGCAGCGAATTGGCGGCCGCCGAACTCGTCCTCGGCGAGGCGGGGCCGCTGGCGGCCGTCGAGGCGATCTGCCCGGGTGAGAAACACGTGATCGGCGGCGACCTCGACAAGGCGCTCGAGATGCTCCGCGCGCAGCAGGCACGACGAACGGTGGTGCTCGCCTCCGGCGACCCGCTGTTTTACGGCACTGCTCGATTTCTCTGCCAACACTTGGGCAAGGATCGTTTTGAGGTGATGCCTCATGTCAGCAGCATGCAGCTGGCGTTCGCTCGCGTGAAAGAAAGTTGGGACGACGCATATCTGGCCAATTTGGCAAGCCAGCCATTGGATCGCGTCCTCGAGCGCATTCGCACGTCGCAAAAGTCGGGCCTCTTCACGACCGAGACGATGTCACCGCAACATGTCGCTCGCGCCTTGCTCGAGCGGCAGATTGACTACTTTCAGGCGTACATCTGTGAAAACCTCGGCTCGCCCGACGAGTGCGTCACGCAAACCTCGCTGGCCGAATTGGCGGAGATGCCACCATTTGCCTCACTGAATGTGATGGTCCTGGTGCGCGACTCGGACCGGCCGGAGCGTCCGCGGGCGATGACCGGAGCGAGAATGTTCGGCAACCGCGACGAGATGTTCCTGCAATCGAAGGCGCAGCGCGGCTTGTTGACCCCGACGGAGGTCCGCACCATCGCGCTGGCCGAAATGTCGCTCAGCGCTCAAAGCGTCGTCTGGGACGTGGGCGCCGGCAGCGGATCGGTGGCCGTCGAGGCAGCGCAGCTCGCCACCGCAGGCGAGGTGTATGCCATTGAGATGTCCGCCGAAGACCACGGACTGATCGCAGAAAACGCCGAGCGATTTGGAGTCGCCAACCTGATCCCCGTGCTCGGCCAGGCGCCGCAGGCATGGCAGGACCTGCCCGATCCGGACGCGATCTTCGTCGGCGGCACCGGGCGAGTTGTCGGGGAGATTGTCGAACATGCGCTGCGACGCTTGAAGTCCGGCGGCCGGATCGTCGTCAACGTCGGCTCGATCGATAACCTCTCCAACGTGAGGCAATTGCTGGAGCAAACTTGCGGCGAGTGCCAAGCTTGGATGGTTCAAGTGGCCCGCGGCAATCCGCAATTCGACCAGCTGCGTTTCGAGTCGCTGCAGCCGACGTTCTTGCTCGGCGCCACGCAAGTCTAGTGGACCGCCAACATTGACAGGGCAGTGAGCAGGCGGTTGTGACGACAGTCGCTCAAGCGCCGCGTGGATTGAAGTATTCGGGCTCTTGCCCCTCAATCCATTTGATGTTGCAGCCCATGCTCGGCGTCTGCTCGCTGGGAGCCGGCTGGCCAGCGAGCACGAGGTCGAGGGCGCCGCGAAGATCCTCGCCCGTGACCTGCACATCATTGCCGGGACGACTGCCATCCAGTTGGCCCCGATAGGCGAGCCTGCCCTCGGCGTCGAAGACAAAAAAGTCGGGCGTGCACGCTGCGCGATAGGCCTTGGCCATCTCCTGCTCTTCATCGAACAGATACGGGAAGGTGTAGCCTCGCGCCTCCACCTCATGCACCATTTGTTCGGGTGAGTCCTCCGGATGCTTGCCCGTGTCGTTCGAGTTCACGGCCACGACGGCGACGCCGCGCTGTTGGTACTCGTGTCCCAACGCGGCCAGTTCGTGGGCGATGTGCTTGACGAAGGGGCAATGGTTGCAGATGAACATCACCAGCATCGCCTTGGCGCCTTGGAAGTCGTCTCGCGACACCGTCTGGCCGTCCACGTTCAGCAGCGAGAAATCCGGCGCGGGGGTGCCAAGCGGCAACATGGTTGAGAGGGTCTTCACCATCGTTCGGTCTCCCGGAAAAGGGCATTGTTGCCGCCCGCTCGCGCCACCCCGGCAGGAGGACGAGGGGAGCCAAGCAGCGACAGTGCCGGGAAAATTGCGAGAAAGATGTCGAGGCGAGGGATCGCGAGCGATCTCCGCGGACCGCATTGTGACAGCTGAGTTCGTGCGGCGAAAGTGCCGTGGCACAGGCTGCCAGCCTCTGTTTGAATTTGATTGTGGTTTTGGGCGCAGGTTGCAGGCTGGGAGCCTGCACCACGACCGTGTTTGAAATTGATTGTGGTCTTGGGCGCAGGTTGCAGGCTGGCAGCCTGCACCACGACAGTCTGCCAGCCTGTGATTGAAATTGATTGTGGTTTTGGGCGCAGGTTGCAGGCTGGCAGCCTGCACTACGACCGTCTGCCAGCCTGTGAAGATGTGGCCTTCGCGTCCTCCGTGCGCCCCAGTGGCGGAGCGATGGCTCAGAGAAACAGCCTCGCGACGTTCATGTAGATCACGATGCCGAGGATATCCACGATCACCGCGACGAACGGGTTGCTCATCATCGCCGGATCGAGTCCCAAGCGTTTAAACAGCAGGGGCAGCAGCGCGCCCGAGAGCGTGCCGCAAAGCACGACTAACAACAGCGTCACGGGGATCACGAGCGCCACATCCGGTGGCGCCTTGAGCAAGGTCGCGACGTAGCCGATGATCGCCAGAAAGGTTCCCAGAATCAGACCCATGGCCAGCTCGCGGCGGACCACTCGCCGCCAGTCTCGCAGCGCGATGCCGCCCGTGTTCAGGGCCGCAATAATCAGCGTTGCAGACTGATTGCCAGTATTGCCGCCGCTGGAGATGACCAACGGCACAAACAGCACGAGCCACTTCGTCGCCGACAGCTCCTTCTCGTACTGATTCATGGCGTAGGCCGTGAGCAGCGCGGCAAAGAACAGGATCGTCAGCCAGATGCCGCGCTTCCAAGACAAGGTCAACAGAGAGGTCTTGAGGTAGGTCTCCTCGAGCGGATCGACGGCGCCGATGCGATACACGTCTTCGGCCGCTTCCTCGGCCATCACGTCGATGATGTCGTCGTGCGTAATGATGCCGAGCATGCGCCGCTGGTGGTCCACTACGGGAATCGCCAGCAGGTCGAACTTGGCGACTTTGTGAACCACATCCGCCTGTCGATCCGTCGGCAGGCAGACCTCGACGTTGGTCTCCATCAACTCGCCGAGCTGCTCGTTCGGCCGTCCCATGGCGCTGACCAGTTGCCGGGTCGAGACCACGCCCAGCAAGTGGTCCTCATCATCCACGACGTAGATGTAGTAAATGGTCTCCAGCTGCTCGGCCTGGCGCCCCAGCTCTTCAAACGCCTTTGACACGCTCAGTGTCTCGCCCAATTTCGCGAAATCGGTGGTCATCACCGAGCCTGCGGTGCCCTCGGGATACTGGCGCAAGCGGTTGATGTCCCGGCGCTCCTCCGATGGCAGCCGAGCCAGCAGGTCCTCGACGATCTCCTCGTCAATGTGAGCCAGCAGATCGACGCGATCGTCGTGAGGCAGCTCGGTGATCAGGCTGGCGATTTCCTCGCGAGGCTGAGTGGCGATGATTTCAACTTGCCGCTCCTGCTCAAAAAAGCTGAAGATTTGGGAACGCAGGCCCTCATCCGTATGGCTCAGCACCTGCCATGCTTCGTCGACATTCAGGCCTTCCATGAATTCCGCGGTGCGCGCAGGATGCAACGTTTCGCAGAATTCTCGCAGTTCAGCATGGTTCTGCTCCCGCAACATTTCGCGCAGCTCGGGCAAATAAAGCGTGTTGATCATGAGGCGGCCTGCGTTGTATGGATCCCAGCGAGTGAAACGGGTTCGCTCCGGCAGGGGATTTGACAATCGCCAAGAGCAGTGCTATAGCTGCGACTGTGGAATTGGGCCTCGCGAACCGTTCAGGGGCGCCGGTGATCGATCTCGCCGGGAGACGCGGACCCCAAACCGCCACCGAAGCCCGTTAAGAGGCGGTTTTTCGACAGGCTGCCATCTTAGCTCTCATTTCTCCAGTCGGACACCAAGCATCCTCCCTTGGCGGTCATTCCAACCACCATCGGCAATTGCTCGGAAGATGTTCGGCGCCTTCTCTTCACGAATCCACTTTTCCTCCAGGTCCTTGTCATTCCCAAGGGCCTCTGAACGTCATGCCACCGATTGACGACATCCCTGCGGGAGACACCGCCCTTACGCCGGATGCCGACCCGCTCGAACGCTGCCAGAACAAGATCGGCTATCGGTTTCGCGACGTCGACCTGCTGCGCAATGCGCTGACCCACGCCTCCGGCGCAGACCATCGCTTGTCTTCCAATGAACGGCTCGAGTTCCTTGGCGACGCGATCCTGGGCGCCAATGTCTGCGAGATCCTGTACCAGCGTTATCCGAGCTACCTGGAAGGCGACCTGACGAGGATTAAGTCGATCGTGGTCAGCCGCCAGACCTGCGCCCGCATTAGCCGCAAGCTGGGGCTGGAGGATGACCTGATCGTCGGCAAGGGCATGACGGGCAGCCGTTACCCCTCATCCGTGCTGTCGGATGTGCTTGAGGCCCTGATTGCGGCCGTGTTTCTGGATGGCGGCTCGGAAGCAGCTCGCAACTTCATCCACCGGCACGTTGTGCCCGAGATCGACGAGGCCGAGGAGGGGCTCGGCGAAAACTACAAGTCACAGCTACAGCAGCTGACGCAGCGCGAGTACGGCAGCACCCCCACCTACCATCTGATCGATGAGCAGGGGCCGGATCACAGCAAATGCTTTTGTATCGCCGCCCGGGTTTCGGGGCAGCAGTTCGCTCCGGCCTGGGGGCGGAACAAGAAGGAGGCGGAGCAACGGGCCGCCGCCAATGCGCTCTGCCAGATGAATGACGAGCCGCCGCTGTACGACATGGGAACCGGCGGTTGATGTGCGCGGCGGACGAGCCATCGCCTTCCCCGCCGCAATCTCGCCGTTGCGTCGCCCTGCTTACGAACGCTCTGGAGAGCGCGGTCGCGGCAGCCATGGTGCAACACCAAGGCGTTGAGGTGATCGGTCTGCACGTGCGGCACCACGTGCGATGTGGCGGCGGCTCGCCCGCTGAACGCGCCGCTCGCTTGGGGATCGAACTGGTCACTCGGGACAACAGCGACGTTTGGGGGCAGAGCGTGTTGCTGCCTCGATTCGGCTACGGCAGGGAGGCCAACCCCTGTCGCGATTGCCGAGCCGGAATGTTGGTGCTCGCTCGCGAAGTCGCTCAAGCGCGTGCGGCGAGTTTTGTCGTGACCGGCGAGATCTTGGGGCAGAGAGCCTGGGGCCAGTCCCGTCGGGATCTCGACATGCTTGCCTATCACAGTGGCCTCGAGGGCCGGTTGCTCCGCCCTCTGTCCGCCTTGAAATTGGCGCCGACGGACGTCGAGCTGCGGGGCGAGATTGACCGGACTCTGCTGGGCAACTTGCATGGCCCCGGTCGCTCGGGGCTGTTGAAGCTGGCTCGCCGTTTGATGCCGGGGGCGCTGACCGAGGCCGATCGAGCTGGCGTGCGTGAGGCGGGCTGCGAGCTGTCTCGCCGTGGCAGTCTGCAACGCGTGGACCAATACAAACGCTGGCTCGCGAGCTTGCCCTGCCAGCCCGCTGGCTCTGCCGCGGCCCGCGATCTCGCCATCGTGCTCACCGGGCGGCTGATCGAACTTCCCGGCGGCCTTGCGTGTGTCGGCCGAAACGAGCGAGAGTGCGCCAGACTGGAGCACCTGCTGGCTGCGGGAACTGAGCCTGCGGTGCCGTTGCGTCACGTCATTCGGCCTGCGGCGGGACAGCGAGGCCCGACGGCAATCGTTTTTGGTGGCCTTGCGGATGCCAGACAATTGCTGCTCCAATTGGACGCAACCGGTGAAAAACTCGAACTCGTCACGCAGCCAACCTAGCTAAACCGTTATGTCGACAGCCCGAATGATGGCGGGAATCCCCGCAGTCAACCGCACTTTCTATCGGCAACTTCGCTTCTCCGTCGGGGATCCGGCCGCATGGGTTGAAGTGCCCACCGATCAGGGCCCGCAGTCGACGCTGATCTTGCGTGACATAGAAATGGCACGTGCCAAACGAAACGCGCGGGCCGATCACGTCGCGTGCCCCGCGGACTTGGCTCCGCCCAGTGGTCTGTCCGGGGATCGGGAGACCGCGACCGCACAGGCCGCCGCCGAGTTGCTGCGGCGAAGCGGGGTGTCGCAAGTTGTCACCGACCGCACGCTGCCCTACATCTTCGCCCACTTCGCGATGCAAGCCGGCGTCGAAGTGGTCTACGACGACCAGTGGGGTGTCGCCGAGCGGCGAGCCAAAGACGCCGAGGAAATCGAGCTGCTGCGGGAGGCTCAGGCCGTCACCGAGCAAGCCATGGAGATGGCTTGCCGCCGAGTCGCTAGAGCCACGGCTGGCGCCGATGGCGTCCTGATCGCCGACGGCGAGCCGCTGACGTCCGATCGCCTGCGCAGCGAAATTAACGTGTTTCTGATGCAACGGGGCTACGCGAATCCGGCGAGCATTATCGCCTCTGGTCCTCAAGGCGCCGATTGCCACGATCACGGGCACGGACCGCTGCGGACCAACGAGCCGGTGATTGTCGACATTTTCCCGTGCAATCAAGCCACGCTCTACAACGGCGACTGCACTCGCACGGTGGTGCACGGAGAGATCTCGCCCCGCCTGCAGGCGATGCACGACGCGGTTGTCGCTGCCAAAGCTGCCGCAATCGCCGCCACACGAGCTGGGGTGACGGGTGAGGAGGTTCACCAGGCCACCTCCGCCGCCATTCGCGAGGCGGGATATTCGATGGGACTTCCCCCCGCCGATAGTCCGCCCAGCTACTGCGGCATGACCCACGGCACAGGCCACGGCATCGGCTTGGATGTGCACGAGCCGCCGCTACTGGACCGAGGTGGCCCCGTCCTGGTGGAAGGTGACGCGCTCACGATCGAGCCAGGGCTCTACTGTGCCGAGGTGGGTGGCGTCCGAGTCGAGGACATGGTGATTGTCACGCGCGACGGCTGCATCAATCTGAACCAATTGCCCGAAGGGCTGGATTGGAAGTGACATGGCGCCGTCGCCTGCGACGGATTGACACAGCCGCTGTTCGACTCCGACAAGGGAAGGTACAAGGCAGGCCCCGCTTTCGCATTTCCTGCCTGCCGAATTCGCAAATGCACTCCAGTTTCCGTCGGCGGAGGTCGATCTCCCATCTGACCCTACCGCCCTGTTGTTCCACGGCCCTTTGACGTTCCATGTTGACGCCGCCTGCTCACACCCACACTTTGGGTGAAGACCTCTGTATTGCCCTGGACGCGGCAGCTTGTGCCGGCCAAGTTGTCCTGGACGGTTACCAACGCTTGGAGGGGCCATCGGGCTCCCATGCGACAGGTTGCTGCGGTCCATCCGGGGACCGCTCGATGACCTTCGAGGCAAAGGGCGTGGGCGACTTGGTCTCGGAAGTCGACCGAGAAGCCGATCGACAGGCGACTCGGGCGATACGACGCCACAGCGGTGCGCCGATCCTTTCGGAAGAGTTGCAGCCCGAGGTGAATCGGAATTGCGATGATCTCTGGATCGTCGATCCGTTGGACGGCAGCGGCGCCTACTTAATGCGCGTCTCCCGCGAGCTGCCCTCGGTCCTGGTCGCTCGGCGCCGACGTGGCGAGACCGTGTGTGGCGTTTGTTTGTTTCCGCTCACGGGCGAATGGTTCTACGCCGTTCGTGGGCAAGGCGCCTGGAAGAATGGCCAGCCGTTGCGCATCGCCGGGTCGGCCCCTTCGCTGAGCGAGGTCTGGGTGGAGACCAATCGCTATGGAGACGCCCGCCACGAGACTCCGCGTTTTCAACGATTGACCGAGAAGTTGCGATCGCCACGAGGCGCCGGCTTGGTCACTTGCAATACAGCCTACTCGGGCGTCGCCGTACGGATTGCCGAGGGGCGGAGCAGTCTGGCGGCCGCAATTCACGACAATTGTCCGCAGCGCGTCAAGCAGGCTGCTTGGGACATTGCCGCTCCACAACTGATCCTCGAAGAAGCGGGCGGCGTGTTTTGGAACTTCGCCGGAAAGCCAGCCGATCCGTTCGGTGGCGAGCCACTGTTGCTCGCCCGCAGCCAGCAAATGGCGGAAGAGATTCTGGCCTTGGACAACGTCTGCACATTGCCTCCTGGCATCACACCCGCCGCTCGCGAGACGACCGCCCGTCGCCTCGCGGCTCGCTGAGCCGAGTCGAATCACGCTTCGCGCGTCCGTAGCATGGGCGTCCTCGCCCGTGCGCGGCGAGCAGCCGCTCAAGAGCGTCCGTAGCATGGGCGCCCTCGCCCGTGCGTGGCGAGCAGCCGCTCAAGAGCGTCCGTAGCATGGGCGTCCTCGCCCGTGCGCGGCGAGCAGCCGCTCAAGTGCGTCCGTAGCATGGGCGCCCTTGCCCGTGCGCGGCGAGCAGCCGCTCGAGTGCGTCCGTAGCATGGGCGCCCTTGCCCGTG
>JAGQPF010000014.1 GCA_020426845.1 Planctomycetales bacterium | reverse complement strand
GCGATGTTCAAGACGAGCGGGTCGCCGCCGGAGCCGATCTTAAAGTACAGCGGATCTCCGGGGGCGATGTCGTTGGTGGTGCCGTTGGCAATCGTCGACGTCGTCCGGTTGATCGCGCCGGTCAGGCTGGCCAACGTCTCCAGGCCAATCCGAGGATCTTGAGTGGCCAGGTCATTCGTGCCCAAGCCGATGACCAACGCGCCGAGGGCGTTCAAGCCGGTGATCGTCTCTTGAATGCCGGCGCCGCTGTTGAACGGCGTCGTGCCGCGGCCGTTGTAGCTGATGCTGGAGACCGGCACGGTCAATCCATCTACGCCGGTGATCGTGGTATCGCCATTGTCCTGATAGGCAAATCCGGTGTCGGTGGCCGTGATAATGATGGGCAGAGCACCGGAGCGGAAGCCGGCGCCGCCAATCGTGCCGGACGCGGGCAGCACGCCGTTGGCCAAGTCAGCCATGAACGAAGCGAACGGCGGAACGTCGCCGCTGTTGCCGGGACTGACTTGCGTTGATGCCAGCCCCGCAACTCCGCTATCCAACGACGAGCCGTTGTTGTTGCCGTCGAAACCGGCGCCGGTGACCATCTGATAAAGCGCTTCAATCACGGTTTCGGGGCGGTCGCCGCCATAACCGGGGGCCACTCGGTCCAGCGCCGACTGAATCGAGGCGGCAAACCCGGTCACGTCCGAGGCGACGATCGGCTGATTGAGCACAAAGGGGCGGCCCGTCGAGTACTCGGCGGCAAAGTTGCCGTATTCCTCAAGCCGTCCAACGCCAAAGCCAAGATCGATGCCCGGCAAACGCGACTGCAGCGCGCTGATGATATTGGGGAACGCGGCTCGAACGATCGGGCTGTTCGAAGTAAAGCTGCCCGTGTCGTCAAACAGCAGGAAGACGTCAACCATGTTGGTCAACGCGCCGGTGGTCGGCAGCGTCAGACTCACCGTCTCGGTGTGGGTCTCGCCTTCGTTCAGCGAGACTTCGATCAGGCTCGGCGTCACGTTGCCGATGGGCGAGTTGCTGACGCCTTCCGGCCACAAGATGCCGCTCGTCGTCTCCGGGAAGGTCTGCAGATAGCCCTCCGGCACCACCTCGCGAACGACGTAAGCCTCGGCATCCAGGCCGGTGAACGAGTAGGATCCGTCCGGCCCGGTCAAGGTCGATGGCTCGCCTGCGTCCAGGATGTTATTGCGATTCAAGTCGACGTAGATCGTCACGCCCTCGATGCCGAGCTCGCCGGAATCCTGCGAGTGATTGCCGTTCACGTCCTCGAACTTGACGCCGTGAATCTCGCTGGGCCGGTAGCGGTCGGCGCCATCTACATCGCTGCGATCCTCGGAGGGCCCCACGGTGACGATGTGCTCAATCTCCATCTCGGGAGTCGAGCTCAGCTCCTCGGGCACGACTTGGCGCACATAGTAGGTGCCCTTGGCGAGATGATCGAAGCGGTAGCTGCCGGCTTCGTCGACGTCGGGCGTATAGAACAGGTCGTCGGATGTGACCATCGTCGGCTCGTCCGCGTCGAGCAAGCCGTTGTTGTTCTCGTCCAGGTAGACCGTGATCCCGGCCAACCCCTCTTCGCCAGGATCGCGAATGCCGTCGTGATCGCGGTCGGCATAGATCACGCCGCCGATGGCGGCATCCGTGCGTTCCTGAAAGCCGAAGTTGATATTGCTCGAGGTGCTTTGCGCGGAGGTCGTAACGAGGCGGTAGCCCGCGACTGGAGACGTGGCGTTGAAGTCGGCGAGCTTCTCCACCGCGATGCGATGCGTGCCTGGCTCCAAGCCCACGATCGTGTACGCACCAGTACTTGACGTCGTGGCGTTTGGCTCGCCCGGGTCCTGGCTATTGTTGGCATTAAGGTCGGCGTAGACCGTCCAGCCGACCAAACCCGCCTCGCCATCTTTCACGCCGTTGGCGTTTGCGTCGTTCCAGACGACACCCGACACGCGGGACACATCGGTGGGCGCGTTGGCAAAGTCAGGCACAACCGACGTCTCGCCTTCGATCGCCGCCACGGTGTAGTTCTCGGAGAAGCCGAGTGCCGGCTCCCAACCCAGCGGCAGCACCTCGGCGACCTCATAGTCGAGCGCGTCGCCCGGCGCCCCACCGAGCACGTCGGTGAACGTGTAGTTGCCGTCGCCGTCCGTCAGGGTCGACGGTTCGTCGGGATCCAAAATCCCGTCTCCACTCAAGTCCAGGAACACGGTCCACCCGGCGATGCCGGTGTCATCCGCTCCCTGGATGCCGTCATTGTTGAGGTCACGCCAGACGTTGCCCGTGATGGTCGCGGTGCCGCCGCTGCCTTCGTTCAAGAAGTTGGCGGAAACGGTCTCGCCATCGACGGCCGTCACATCCGCATAGCCCGTGGTAGGCGCCGTCGGTGTCCAGCCGGAGCGGACGACCTCGGCTACGCGATAGTCGCCTGCCGTCAATCCGGTGAAGCGGTACTGGCCGTCCGCGTCGGTCAGCGACGTCGGCTCGCCATCATCCAGCGTGCCGCTTTGGTCGAGGTCGAGAAACACGGTCCAGCTAGCCAGGCCAGGCTCACCTTGATCGCGAATCCCGTCAGCATTCAGGTCGTGGAAAACTTTTCCCGAGATGTCAGCAGCCAGCAACACGCGACCCTCCAAGGTCTCGTATCGCAGAAACCGCTTCCGGCGTTGGGATTTGGCGGAACGGCCCCGCGACTGGAGCCGGGAACGACGTGAACTCGACATGAAACGGTCCTTGCAGTTGGCAGAGGAGGAAGTCGGCAATTGCGGGAATTCCGGGAATTGCGGTTTTTTTGCACTTGCCGTCCTGGTTCCCACCGCTGCGTGTGGAGCGTGCGGAAACCTGACGGCTGTTGGGACCAAGAGCCGCGGAGCATGAGAAAATCCGCCAAATGGCAGATAATTGCGCTCGCGTGGAAAGGAATTGCGCAACTCGCCACCGGTGTTCGGTAGCCACGGCCGAGGCGAGGCAGGCCACTACGCTCCGCAAAAGAAAGTCCGAGAGGTGGCGGATATACTGATGAAAACTGACTCTTGTGGCTGGAGAAGTAGCTTTGGCGGAAATCCCGGACAACTCGGAGGCAACTGGTGACAATTCGCCCGACGACCTGTCGGACCAGACGTTGCTGCGCCGATTTCAGTCCGGCGAACAGGACGCGGCCACGGCTTTGTATCTACGCTATGCCAAACGTCTCCAACAGCTCGCCAAGGCGCAAACGGCTGACGAGCTGGCAGTCAGAGTCGATCCCGAGGATGTGGTCCAATCCGTCTTTCGGACCTTCTTCCGCCGCGCGGCGGAGGGGCACTACGAAATTCCCGATGGCGAGGAGCTGTGGAAGCTATTCCTGGTCATCGCCCTGAACAAAGTGCGGCGAATCGGACAATTCCATCGGGCAGCCAAACGCAACATCGCCAGCACGCGACAATTTCAACAGCAGTCAGAGGCGGGCACATCCGACAAATCGGCAGACGATCAAGCGTTCATGGTGCTGCGAATGACCGTGGACGATCTGCTCAAACAGCAGAGCGAAAGCCAACGCGAGATCATCATGCTAAGAATCGAGGGGCACGACATCGGCACGATCGCCGAATGGACTGGCCGAGCCAAACGGACCGTCGAACGAGTGCTGCAGCAGTTTCGAGAAACCATGTCACAGATGCTCCAAGAGGAATAATTGCGACGGGTCAACGCGATGCAGGTGGCGACTGCCTGCTCCTTTCTCGCTCCCCTTCGCGCTCCCCTTCGCAATCGGGAAGTATTTTTGGATCATCCACCGGGAATGTGACATGCCGGACGTGTCAGCTAACAACTCGACGCTCGACGCCGCTCTGGATCGGTTCGAATTGGACCGATCCGCAGGCGAGGCGGCGATCGAGGACTACTTGCCGGCAATCGATCATCCGGAGTTTTCGACGACGCTGATCGAGTTGATTCGGGTCGACCTGGAGCTGGCTTGGCGGTCGGGAGAATCTCGCGGCCTGGACGAATATCGGCGGCGTTTCGCGCCGCATCTGGATGATCCGGCGGCCTTCGAGCCGATTGCCTTCGAGGATTTTCGACTTCGCAGAGCGGCCGGCGAGCCGATTCGACGCGAGCAGTACGAAGACCGCTACTCCATCGACATCCAGCGCTGGCCCGAGTTGCCGATCGGCAGCTCGGCAAGCGATTCCGAGCCCGGACTCACGCCGTCCGATTGGCTCGAAGAGCTTTCCCGCACGGACTCGGCAACCGCCAACCGAATTGCCGGCGCTTCACGCCAGCTCCCCAAGCTCGGGGAGGCATTCCTGGGATTCCAACTCGTGGGCGAGCTCGGGCGAGGCGCCTTCGGCCGCGTCTACCTCGCTCGACAAGGCGATCTCGCCAACCGGTTTGTCGCGTTGAAATTGACGCCGCATCTGAATGACGAGCCCCGCCGCCTGGCCCAATTGCAGCACACCAACATCGTGCCCATCTACTCCCTGCACCGACAAGGCTCGCTGCAGGCTGTCTGCATGCCGTATCTCGGCGCGAACACGTTGGCCCACCTGCTGAAATCCATCCGAGACACAAAATCGGTGCCGCGTTCCGGACGCGAATTCGTCAGCACCATGGCCGCGCAGCACGCTCCCACCGTCGTTGAGGACAACTCGAACGCGCCGAGCAGCAAAGAGCTGGTCAAAGAGCTGGTCCATGAACCGGAAGAGAGCGAAACGCTGCTGCGGCTCAATCGCATGTCGTACCCCGGCGTCGCCGCGTGGGTTGGCAGTCGGCTCGCCGACGGCCTGGCGCACGCACACCAGCACGGCATCATTCACCGGGACCTCAAGCCGGCCAACATTCTGATCTCCGACGATGGCGAGCCGCTGCTGCTGGACTTCAACCTGTCACAAGAGATGACATCCTTAGGGCCGTCCTCTGCGTTGGTGGGAGGCACACTTCCGTACATGGCGCCCGAGCACTTGCTGGCACTGCGCGACGGCGGTGAAGTGGATGCCGCCGCGGATATCTATGCATTGGGAGTCATTCTCTACGAAATGCTGGCCGGCGAGCTGCCGTTTCCGCTGCGGTCCGGATCGCTGGATGCCATGTTGACGGCGATGCATGAGGATCGACAGATCCACGCCGGCGCGATCGCCAGCAAGCTGCAGGAGAGCAACGCAGCCGTCCCGGCGGATCTTTGCCGCATCATCGCTCGCTGCTTGAGTTGCTCTCCAGCGGAACGGTACGCATCGGCGAACCAAGTGCAGACGGACTTGCTGCACCATTTGGAGCACCGACCGTTGGAGTTTGCCGGACGCGACCCGTGGGGCTTGGCCGTCCGCAAGTGGCGGCAGCGTCACCCGCAATTGACGTCCGTCTTCTCGGTCTCGTTGGCCTCTGCCGTGCTGCTGGCGGTGATGTTTGCCGCGTTGCTCGTCCGCGGCCGTTCGATCGCCCGATACGAGGCGAGCGAGCAAGCCGAGCAGCTTTTCAGGCAGGTCACGGCGGCGCGTTCGTCGTTGAACCTGCCGGGAATTGACCGCCAAGCGCTGGAGCAGGCGGTTGAGGACGCCGAACAGGCCGCGACCGCTCACGGCCTCGCTGCCGCGAACTCCGCTGCCGTCGACTGGAGCCTGCTGCCACCGGAGCAGCAACTGCGAGTCCGGGGCGCCGGCCGCGAGCTGCTCTATCTGCTGAGCTCGGGAAAAGCGGTCCTCGGGCTCCGTTCGAGTTCGGACGAACAGCGATCGCAGCTGCTGGCCGACGCCTTACGGTACAACGCCGAAACCAACCGGGACGCCAGCCGAGCCACGCTGTTGCAGCGCGCGCGGCTGCTCGAAGCTGCCGGAGACGCGAAGCAAGCGGAGCAGTTCCGAGAGCAAGCCGCCACCGCCACCACCGAATCGCAACTCGATCGAAAACTGCTGGCGGCGGAGCTAGCCAGCGAGCTCCGCTTGATGGAGGCGGTGACGTTGCTCGAGGCAGTCGTTCGCGAACAGCCCCAGGATTACGGCGCCTGGTTTGGACTTGGCACCATCCATTACCGCCGGGGCGATCTC
>JAGQPF010000096.1 GCA_020426845.1 Planctomycetales bacterium | reverse complement strand
GGGCCGCGCAACCCGGGCCGGCGCTTCGCTCTGATCGGGGCTACGGTGAGGAAGGCCTTCAGGCTTCCATGAAGAATGCGTTCCGCTAATTGAACCCTATTGGCGGAACCAACCTGGGGCCGCGCAACCCGGGCCGGCGCTTCGCTCTGACCCGGGCTACGTTGAAGAAGGCCGTTGGCCTTCGATGTGATTGCACGTGATACGACATCGGACGTAACGCGACATCGCACGTGACGCGACACTATGGCAAACCAGGGCAGACGTGTACGCGCGTCCCTCCCGTCTTTGGTTGCAGACCTCTCTCCTTGAAGGCCAAAGGCCTTCTTCATCGTAGCCCGGGCCAGAGCGCAGCGCCGGCCCGGGTTGGCGTCGTTCACATGTTTCAATTCGGCGGAGCTCTCCCTGAAGGCTGAAGGCCTTCCTCACCGCCCGGGTCAGAGCGAAGCGCCGGCCCGGGCTGGCGCCGCCGTCAACGTTTCCACGCCACGCCGGGGCGGTCCACTCGAAACTGCACCAGCCGCGTGTGTTCGACCTCCGTGACGTACGCAGTGCGGCCGTCGGGACCGCCGAAGCAAATGTTGCTCGGGCGGGCGCCGAGCACATCGATCTCGCGCAGCACGTCGCCGGCGGGCGAGAGCTTGACCACCGTGCCTTTGCCATATCGAGTGATGTAGAGATTGCCATCCACATCGCAGCGCATGCCATCGAAGCCGTGGTCGGGAAACTGCTTCACCAACCGCTTGTCTTTCAACTCGGCGCCGTCGATCCGAAAGGCCCACACGTTGCGTTGCGCGCTTTCGTTCACGTACAGCGTCTTGCCGTCCGGGCTGACCTCGATTCCGTTGGTCGTCCCCATCTCGGCGGCGAGCCGAGTGACGTTGCCGTCGCGATCTATTCGCCACAGCTGTCCCGTCTTCTTCGGCCAGTTGGGGTCGCTGGCATACAACACGCCGTCCGGGCCGATGGCCAGATCGTTCGGCTGGCTCATTTCATCGTGATGAGCAAATACCGATATCGCCCGCGTCTTCATGTCGACGCGCAGCACGTTGTGTCCGACGTAGTCGGCAACATACATGGCGCCCTGTTTGTCGAAGCGGATGCCGTTCCCGACGCTCTTGTCGGGAAGCGAGACAAACACCTCGCCGACGCCCGCGGGCGTGACGCGCCCGATCGTGCCCTGGCGAGCGAAGTTGACGGCGTAGATATGTCCGTCACGATCGCAGGCGGGCCCCTCGATCCCGGTGGTGAACTCGCCGGGCTGGGTCAGCGGTTTGGCGATGAACAGGGGCTCGTCGGCATGCGCATTGTCGAGGCCGAAGAGACCGACAGTGAGGCAGCCCGCGATGATGAGCGTTGGCGAGGCGTGAAGAAGCGACTTGATCATCCGAGGTACTCTTGGCGTTGCCGACGAGTCGCCAGCGCGTTGGCTTGGTCGTCGCCGATGAAGGTTTCTTGCTTCGGATCCCACTTGAGATCTCTGCCAAGCATCAGGGCGATGTTGCAGAGATGGCACGACGTCATGGTGCGATGATGCGAGGAGACGTCGGAGACGGGTGTGGAGCGATCGTCCATGCACTCGAAGAAGTTCCGCATGTGGTTGCCGGGCTCCTTGCCGCCATACAGCTTGGCGATGCGGTCGTTCAGTTCTTTGTGGTCGGCCTCGGTGAGGTCGTCGATCGGCTTGCCGGTGAGTTTGCCTCGATTGACGAAGATCCGTCCGTTCTCACCCTCGAACAGGATGCCGTTGCCGAAGTCGGTGCCGTCGTCGCGTTTGAAATGATGGTTGACGTTCAGCACCGAGCCGTTGGCGAACGACAGGTCGATATGAAACTCCGTGGCGGTGTTGAAGCCGCTGGGCAACGTGGCCTCGCCGTTGAGGAAGCCTTGCCAGTCGAACTTGTCCGGGACCAAGGGAGTGAATTTGCCTGTGCCGGAGATTTTGACGGGGCCGGTGTGCGACTGGCCCAGCGCCCATTGGGCGATGTCGATGTGGTGCGCGCCCCAGTCGGTCATCTTGCCGCCGCTGTACTCAAAGAACCAGCGGAACATCTTTCGCCGCTTTTCCGAATAGTCCGCCGCCGGGGCCGGCCCGACCCAACGGTCCCAATCCAGATCGCTGGGCGCCTGCTCGGCGGCAAACGGGCCCTCGGTTGGAGCTCCGCCGATCGCGACGTGAGCGTTCACTTTCGATCCCAAGCGGCCGCTCTGCACGAGAGCGATGGCCTTGAGGAACCGCAGGTCGTTCTCGCTGCGCTGCTGGGTGCCCACCTGGAACACGCGACCCGTCTCCTCGACTACTTTGCGAACGGCGATGCCTTCGGCGATGGTCAAAGTCAGCGGCTTCTCGCAATAGACATCGCAGCCGGCTTTCAACGCGGCGATGGCGATCGGCACGTGCCAATGGTCGGGTGTGCCGATCGTGACGACGTCAGGCTTCTCCTTGTCGAGCAGCTCGCGATAGTCGCGATACTTGTTCAGCTTGCCGCCGTGCTTCTTGCTAAACTCCTCGGTGTGCCGGTCATCGACATCGCAAACGGCGGCCATGTCGCCGAACTTGGCCGCGTTGTTGGCGACGTGTCCGCCGCGATTGTATCGACCGCGACTGCCGCCCACGCCAATCGCGGCGACTTTTCGCTTGCCACCGGACTGAGCGCGCGCCGAACTGAGCAACAGCGGCGACACCGTGGCTCCGACCGCGACGGTTTGCAGGAATTGACGACGATTGGCGCGTGACATGGGCGAGTGCTCCGTCCTGTGTCGGGAATGTGTCAGAGAACCAGGCTCCGCAGATGATGGCCGCGAGATTGCGTGGCCGCTGAGCTGCGTGTACAAGATAATCGGTTCGGTCCGCCGGTGCCAGAAACCGCCGGCGCGGGCCGCCGATTCACCGCATGAAGATCAAGGTGAAGGAAACCCGAAGCGTAAGCGAGGGATCTGGGTCACGAGGCCCCAATGCGTTCATCAGCAAGCCGACGAGGTCGCCCCGAGCGCGCAAATCACGGGAAACAAGGTGAGAACATGAAGCATTCATTCGGAAGCGTGCTGCTCGGGGCGCTGTTAGTTTTCTGTGGCAGCGCAGGCGCCGCCGAATCGGCTCGGCCGAACATTCTCTTGATGATGGTCGACGATCTCGGCTTCTCCGACTTCGGCTGCTATGGCGGCGAAATTGAGACGCCGAACGTCGATCGCTTGGCCGCCGAAGGAGTGCGGTTCAGCCAGTTCTACAACACCGCGAAGTGCCATTCATCGCGGATCTGCCTGCTCACTGGCAAGTACACCTTTCAAGCCGGCAATGAGGCGATGGACAAGGCGCTGACGGTTGGCGAGGTGATGTCCGCCAACGGCTACTTCACGGCGATGACAGGAAAGTGGCATCTGCAGTGGGAGCCCACGGATCGCGGCTTCCAACGATATTGGGGCCATCTCTCGGGCGCGACGAACTATTTCAAGGGCGACAACACCTTCCGGCTCAACGGCCAGCCATGGTCGGAGTTCGGCAAGGACTTCTATACCACGGACGCGAATGTGGACTTCGCCATTCGTTTCATTGACGAGGCGCTGCAGACCGACAAGCCGTTCTTTCAGTACATCGCCTTCAACGCGCCGCACTATCCGCTGCAGGCGCGACAGGCCGATGTGGCCAAGTACAAGGGCAGGTACGCCGCGGGCTGGGACGAGCTGCGGCGACAGCGATACGCGAGACAGGTGAAGGAGGGATTGATTGACGCTCGGCATGCGCTCAGCCCGCGGCCCGACTATATTCCCGCCTGGCAGCAGCTGACGCCCGAGGAGCGCGCGTGGGAGGAGTCGCGCATGGAGGTGTTTGCTGCCATGGTCGACTCGGTGGATCGCAACATCGGCCGCCTGATCGAGCATCTGAAACACCGCGGAGCATACGACAACACGTTGATCCTGCTCTGCTCGGACAACGGCGCCTGCCCGTTTGAGCGGACGCGCGGCAAGCAGCTGCAACCGTGGGACCCCGCCTCTTACTGGTGCTACGATGTCGGCTGGGCGCACGTCGGCAACACGCCCTTCCGCTGGTACAAGCAGAATCAGCATGAGGGCGGCATCTCATCGCCGCTCATCGCGCATTGGCCGAGCGGCATGGCCCCCGGCACGCGAGGCACGATCAGCCATCAGCCGGGACACTTGATCGACCTGCTGGCCACCTGCATGGATGTGGCCGGCGCCGATTATCCCGCCGCTTACGGCGGCAAACCGACGACGCCGATTCAAGGCAAGTCGCTGGCCCCGGCGCTGCGCGGCGAATCGCGAGTGCCGCATGACTGGCTCTACTTCCAGTTCAGCAACAACCGTGCGATTCGTCGCGGCGACTGGAAGGCCGTCTCGGCGCGCGGCGGCCGCTGGGAGCTCTACAACCTGAAGGACGACCGCACCGAGTTGAACGACCTGGCCGAGCGACATCCGGAGCGGGTCGCCGAGCTGAGCGAGCAGTGGCATCGCGTCGCGGAGACGGTCGACGAGGCGCCCGGCAACTTGCGCCGCCCTGCAGGTGACAAGGTGTTGTCATTTCCTGCGAGCTCAATGACGCCTCGCGCCGCGGGCCCCAAGCCGCCGGCGGAGCAGGGCAAGGAAAAGCGGGGAAAGCGCAAGGCAAAGCAACGTCCGTAGCACAGGCTGCCAGCCTGTGGTCGTGGCACAGGCTGCCAGCCTGTGGTGGTTGTGGTTTGCCCCTAGCTCGCAGGCTCTACTGCACCTGCACGCCTTTCCAAAACGCGATGTAGCCTTTGATTTGGGATGCCGCCGGCTTGGGGTCGGCGTAGTACCACGCCGCATCGCGATTCTCCGCGCCGTCAGCGACGACATGGTAGTAATTAGCCGTTCCCTTCCAGCCGCAGACGGTCGTCGTCTCGCTTGGCTTGAGATGTTCGCTGCCCACCGACTCGGGTGGGAAGTAATGGTTGCCTTCGACCATTTCCGTGTCGTCGCTTTCGGCGAGCACAACGCCGTTCCAGATTGCTTTGGCCATAGCAGCTCCGATGGTGAGTAGAGGGCATTTCAAAAAACTTCCCTGGCGCAATCGAAGGCAGTTTTTCTGCTGGTTTTATCAATCCGATTGCCGATCGGGAAGTTTTTGAAATGCGTTGTAGTGGCAGCGGGCGCGAATCAGCAGGTCGTCTCCGATGCGTTCCCATTGGACGTCGCGAAGCGCCAGCGCCTCGGACATCAGCTCTCGGCCCTGTCCGAGAATCGGTCCCGGCGCGGCGCCGCCAATCAACTTGGGACAGACGAACGCCCAGACCTCGTCGATCAACTCGGCGTCGAGCATTGCGCCGAGCAGCTCGGCGCCGCCTTCCACTAACAGGTTCGTGGCACCTTGTAAGGCCAAATCCGTCAGCAGCTCCTGCAGGAATGTGTCGTGGCTGTAGGTCGCTGGCCAGACCTCGCAGCCGGCGCGCCGCAGTTCGTCGGCAGCCTCTGACCGAGAGGAAATTGCTGAAGTTGCGATCAGCACGGGCGTCTCATTGGCGGTGGCAGCCAGCTGGGAGTGGATCGGTGTCCGCAAGCGGCGGTCGCAGACGACGCGCCGAGGCCGACGAGGGCAGGGGGCGCCGCCGGCCTCCTCGGGGCGACAGGTTAGCAGCGGGTCGTCGGCGAGCACCGTGCCGCTGCCGACCATGATGGCGTCCATCCGCCCGCGCAACGCGTGGACGCGCTCGCGGGACTGCGGACCCGATACCCAGCGACTGTTTCCGGTGCGGCTGGCAATGCGTCCGTCGAGCGTCATGGCCCACTTGGCGATGACCCAGGGCCTGCGCCGCCCGAGCCTGGTGAGGTACGGAGCGTTTAGCTGCTCTGCCTCCCGCTGCAGCAGCCCTGCTTCGACATCGATGCCGGCATCGCGCAGACCTGCGATGCCTTGCCCCGCGACTTCCGGAAACGGGTCCTGCATGGCGACGACCACTCGAGCCACCCCCGCGCGAATCAAAGCGTCGGCGCAGGGGGGAGTCTTGCCATGGTGCGAGCACGGCTCGAGCGTCACATAGGCGGTGGCCCCGCGGGCCTCTCCGGCAGCCGCGAGCGCGTGAACTTCGGCGTGCGGCCCCCCGTATTCACGGTGCCAGCCCTCGCCCAAGCATGCGCCGTCGCGAACGAGGACGCAGCCCACCATCGGATTGGGCTCAACGGCGCCTCGGCCGCGCTCGGCCAGCTCCAAGGCTCGCCTCATCCAGTGCAGGTCGTCCGGGCGGGTCGTCGGCACGTTAACGGTCCACAGTGCCCCGTCAAAATTAAACGTTGGGTTTGCCGTCGCCCCGAGCTCGTGGCTCGCCACGACTTCGCGAGTTTTCCAACCCCAAAACTAGGCTTGACGGTCCATTAGTCCGGCAGCCAGAGTCCGCTGCCGCTCTCGCTTCCGCCTCCGGCGCTGCCGCCTCCGTCCGGTGTCCAGAGGCCGCCTTCGGTGGCGCCGCCTTGCCCGGAGACCGCCGCGCTAGGAGCTTGCTGGAGGGGGTCGAAGCCGATCATTTGGAAAAATTGCATCAGCGACTCCCGCACCCCCGGCTCGTTGATGTGCTTGGTGGTCAGCCGAGTCATGGTGCGCTCAAGCGTTTCTTTCTGCTGGCTGATCATGGCGGGCAGCAACATGCCAATCAGGTGTTCGGCGGGGCTCTTTCCACGAGCCTCGGCGACATCGGCGGCCCGCTCCATCCACTGCACTGCGTGCACGGGCGCTCGTGACTCCTTGGCCAACGCGACGCAGTACGACTCCAGGTTCAGCTGCTGACTCTTGACAACCTCGGGCCGCTTCAGGGCTTCGTGCAGCACCGCGGCGGAAAGCCGAGCGCCGAAGTTGAGCATCTCCGGAACCGCGATCAACAGTTGTTCGTCGGTGAGCGACTCGAAGGGGATTCTCGCGAGTTGGTCGAGTGGAACCGGCTTGTCCCAGTCGACGTCGGTGATCTTCTCGTGCGGCAGGCCCAACGACTTGCGCAGCGTCAGATAGTCCTCCATGTCGAGGTGCTCGTTGCTGTCGATCGTCTCGTGCATCACAACCAGCGCGTTGACGGTTTGACGCCGCGTCTTGTCGCGAGCAGCCATGGCTGGCGTCAGTCCATCGAGCGCGGGGTGAGGCGCCCGCGGCCAGAGTTCGAGCAGCGACTTGCGATGCCCTTCGCGAGTGATTCGCTCCTGCTGCTCGAGGCCGATGCTCGGCGGCAGATAGAGCGGCAACGAGGTTTCGACATCCGGCTTGTACGCTTGGCCCACCACTTCGGACTCGCCCGGCTTGAGCTCGTCGACAAGCGACTTCAACACGGACTCGCACTTTTCGCGATTCACGGCCTGAGTGCGCACTTTGAGCCGCGCGGGCGCGTCGGTCTGTTTGCCGTAGACCAACAGCTCGCCCAGCACACACGGGACTTGGTCGAGCTGCAATTGATCAATCTCGCTCTGCTCGGAGGGCAGCCCGCGATCCAGCAGCAGGTAGACGCCGCGCGGGGGCGGCTCGTCGTCGCCCTCGGGGCGCGCGTTTTGGCCGACCGATTGGAATTGAGGATTGGAGACGATCTTCTCCATGACCGGATCCAGGTTGTCCACCGGATAGGTCACG
Source organism: Planctomycetales bacterium (assembly GCA_020426845.1). Lineage (GTDB taxonomy): Bacteria > Planctomycetota > Planctomycetia > Pirellulales > Pirellulaceae > JAGQPF01. Next base: position 15,135 of record JAGQPF010000096.1, on the reverse strand, counting down.
CTAAGGATGTCCATCATCCATTCGTCGTCGGCCGTCGTGCTCATGTTGGCCACGATCTCGGCGTGCAGACGTTCGTTCTCGGAGAAGTTGCTCGATGCGGCCAGGCGACGCCACGCCTCTTTTGCGTCCGGGTGATTGCGGAGCAACAGCATCACGCCGATGCGGCGAAGCACCTGCGGATCTTCCGGATGTTGCTCGCCGAGCTGTTTCAGTTTGCGATCGGCCTTGAGCCAAAGGAGCTGACGAATTTCGTGGTCGATCGCCTCCAGCTCCGTGACCAGCGGATGATCGGGCGGGGGCGGCTGCAGTTGGCGCGCCATATTGATGAAGATGCTGTCCTCCCGCATCTGCATCGCGGCCGCCAGCTGGAGCCGTTGCACCGTGTCGTCGCTTGAGCTGATCACCGACAGCAAGCGGTAGGCTGCCCCGGCATTGTCGGTTTCCAACAGCGACTGCGCAACGATCAGCAACGCGAGCCCCACCATTTCCTCGTCCGCGTTCTCACGGTTCTCCCAGCCTTCCAGCAGCGTTTGCAGTGCCGCGTCGACGTCATCGCCGGTCAGGTTGATCGCGCGCAGCATCTTGAGTGTGGGGGACTGGGGCGCGAGCTCCTCGAAGCGGTTGAGTGTCTCGACGAGCGAGTCGTGCTCGCCCAACTCAACTTGTGCGCGAGCCTTGATCGCCAGCAACAGCGTGCTCTCGGGCTCGGTGGCCAGCAAGCGATTGATCTGATCGATGGCGGAGATGCGCTGATTGCCGTTGATCGCCTGAAAGATGTGATCCAGTTCACCCAGAACCTTCTTCGAGGCGCAATGTTTGAGATTGCGGCCACAGCCGCAAGGACATTTTTGGTAGGGATCCGCCATGATGCGTTGATGCGTTTTGGGTGTTCAAGAAGACGCGGAAGGCAGGGATCGCGGTGAAAATGGCGCAATCTCGCAACTGCATCGTACCGGTGATGAGGCAGTGAACCAAGTAGGGCCTCACCAGGGTTGCCTGCGAGGTAGGCCGACGGGGCCATGGGGCCCGGTGTCCCTGGGACGGCGAGTGGGACGGCGGATGGGGCAGGGGGATGGGGCAGGGGATGGGCCGGAATCGGCCTCACGTTCGAGCGGCCATGTCCAGCACCAAGGTTTGGACACTTTGCTGCATCCATTGGGTCAGCTCCTCGACGGCGTCGCGCCCCCGAGCTGCCTCGACCTCGCGAGGTTCGCCAAGCTCGATTCGCACCCGCCGTCGCCCGCGCACGCTTGGCAGCTGCAAATCCAGAATGTCCTCCTCCAGCTTGTCCACCGTCTCGGCGATGCGCTCGATTGTGGGATTCGAGTCGAGATAGTCGCCGCGGTAACTATATAGCTGCATGACAAAAAACAGGTCCTCCATGTCCTGCTCCAGATGTCGTCGCTCGTCGGGGGAGGCGATCGGCGCTGCGGACTTCCGCGCGCCCGTTTCGTCATCGGCATCGGCGCGGTCGGCGGGATCCTCTAGCAAAGGAATCACCGTTTGCCGCGCCGCTTTGACTCGCTCCGGCAGCCCCTTGTCCTCGTTTGACAGCCCGTGCCGCGCTTCGACTCGAGCCAGCACGGTGCCGGCGAGCTGGCGAATGCGTTCGCGCACCATTCCCTCGCTGGTGTGCTCGGTGTAGTCGAGTTCTTTCAGAGCCAGCGCGGCTTCGGCCAAACGGTGGATGCGCTGTGGCGTTGGCAGATCGGCGGCGACGCGCAGATGCAGGCGACGCTCCATCGCTTCCAAAGCCTGCAGGATTCCGGGCATCGGATCGTCTTCGTAACGAAAGCGGATGCCGCAAGGAACGACCCAGATCTTGCGATTCGCGCGTTTGGCCGCAGAAAGCGCGATCGCCGCCGCGCCCTCGCGGAACGGAGTGACGTAGTCGGTCGTGTGGTAGATGTCTCCCTCGGGGAAAATCACCAAGGGAGCAGGCCCGCTCTGCAGCACCTCGATCGCTTGTTTGAACGCCTGGCGATCATTCGCCTCGCGGTCGATGCTGAAGCAACCCAAGCGTTGCATCAGTTGACGCTCCCACCACTTCGCCTGTCCGAACACCTGCCAGGCCGTCATGAAGAACAGCGGTGTGTCGTGCTGGTCTCCGGCAATGTACAGGGCTGTTGAGTCGTAGTGTGCCGAGTGGTTGGGCGTGATCAAGACGCCGTCGCCGGCCTGCCAACGCGACGACACTTGTTCCCAGCCGTCACACACCACCTCGGTCACACGCTGGCGTTGAAACAACGTGCGGCGACGATGGCCTTGGGTCAAGCGAATGAGCCAGGGCGTCAAGCGGGGCCCCCACCATTGCGGCGGGCGGCAATAAGGTTGGCGATTCATGGTTGGTTACGGCTGTCCATGAAGGGAGTTGCTCACATCTGCTTTCAATGTCGGATTTCGCGGCCTTGGATGCTTGCTTTGTGTTCGATTTCCGAAAGACGCGGAAACTGCGGGGTTTATGTGGATTGGCGGATTGTAGTTGATTGCGCGTTTGTAGCGTGGTCGATGGAGTGCAGAGGGCTGTTAATCTCGCCCCGGGCCTCACAAGGGTTGCCTGCGATGGAGGCCGGAGTGTTTAACGGTCGCGCCTGATAATCTGCGCGGCCTGCGACGGTTGTAGACGCCGACGTCATTTGGCGTGGACTTAATAACATGGGCGGGGTAACGTAAACCCCGGTATTGCGCGTAAGATCGTGTGGAGAGAGACCGGGGCGGCAAGACCTCGACGAAACCTTTTTTCCCGGCTCGGCAGTCGCTTACTTCAAAAAATACATGCCCAGATCCTTCTTTTCCCGGCACGCGCTGCTCGTCCTGTGCATCGTGTTCTTCTTGGTGCCGTTCGGGCTGCGCGGTGCGCGGCTTTCGGTGTCGCGCACCAAGAATAACGTCGTGGACTGGTTGCCCAAGGCGTTCAAGGAAACGAAGGAATTGGAGTTCTTCGCCGACCACTTTGTGGGCGAGAAGTTTGTGGTTGCCTCGTGGCCCGGCTGCACCGCCGAAGATCCGCGTTACGACCAATTGCTGGAGCTGGTGCGGGAGGAAGTTGAGCCGCACGAGCCGCAGCCGCTGCCCACGGATCCGCAAGCTCGCGACGATGAGCTGGCGCGCCGAATGGGCGCCGAGCTGGGTCTGTTTGACACGGGCGATTACCACGAGAACTGGGGCGGCCGCGGCGAGCGCTGGTTGCAAGGCCGCGGCAGTCATTGGTATTACATCACGCCGGACGGCAAGCTCTATCGCTGGACCGCGGGCGACGGCAATTTGGGCCGCGCGATGCGCGCGTGGCGAGTGCGTCGCGGCGGCAAGGTGGACGGCGAGCTGGTCGAGCACTGGCAGCCAGTTGATCCCGAGCGATATTTCGACGATCCGAAGTTGCTTTCCGCGCGACTGTTCGGCAGCGTGCTGACGGGCCCGTTGGCTGTCGACCAGATGGCGCAGGAGGGCGGAGCGTTGTGGCCGCTCGGCAATGTCGCCGAAGAGGACAAGCCGGTGCTGGCCCGTCGTCGCGCCATGGAGCGACTGGAGGGCACGCTGTTCGGCCCGATTATCCCGACGGGCTTTCGGTGGACGGTCGAGAGCCTGGAGCCACTGCTGTCCGAGGCGAACCGCGCGCGCTTGCCTGCTCAATGGCGCGAGGTAGCCGAGGAGCGGATGCAGCGGATCGCCGATTACTACTTTGACGGCAGCCGCGAGCAACTGGCCGCGGCCCCGTCCACGCAGACCACTCGGCATTGGTATACGCTCTGTGACGATCTGAACATCGAGCCGCCGGCGCCGACGACGTGCTTCTTCGTCACGCTCAGCGAGGTTGGTGACAAGAGTTTGTCACGCGTGTGCGGCCGGCAAATGCTAGGCAAGCCGCGCGGCAAACTATTGGCGCTGGCCGAGGCCTCCGGCGTGCCCTCGATCGGCCCCAACTCGGTGCTGCACATGGGCGGCCCGCCCGTGGACAATGTCGCGATCGACGAAGAGGGCTCAGTCACGCTGATGCGGCTCGTCGGCTTTTCCGCCATGATCGGCATCGTGCTGTCGTATCTCAGCTTTCGCAGCGTGGTCGCCACGATCATGGTGTTTCTGGTCGGTGGCATCTCCGCGATGGCCAGCCTGGCAATCGTCTACTGGAGCGACGCCGAGGTCGACGCCGTGTTGCTCTCGATGCCGTCGCTGGTGTACGTGCTGGGATTGTCCGGGGCCGTGCACATTGTCAATTACTATCGCGACGCGGTGCAGGAGCACGGCTTGGAAGGCGCGCCCGGACGGGCGCTGCGGCACGGCTGGGGACCCTGCACCTTGGCCGCGTTTACCACCGCGCTCGGCTTGTTGTCGCTTTACGCCAGCAACATCCTGCCGATTCGCAAATTCGGCCTCTATTCAGCGCTGGGCGTGATGGCGACGCTGGTGCTGCTGTTCACCTACCTGCCCGCCGCGCTGACGCTTTGGCCGACTCGCTACGCCCAACGCAAGTCCGGCCCCTCGACGCTGACGACGTCCGTCAATCGCTTCTGGGACCGCGTCGGAGGTTTCGTCACTCGGCGATACAAGCTGGTGATCGGCTCGATGGTGGTCACCATGGCGGTCTTGTCCTTGGGGTTGTTCAACATCAAAACATCCGTGCAGTTGTTGAAGCTGTTCGACGCCGACGCCAAGATCATTCGCGATTACCAATGGCTCGAGGACGAGCTCGGCGAGCTGGTGCCGATGGAAGTCGTGGTCCGCGTGCCCGCCACCAAGATTCGCGACTTCATTAATCCTTCGGACGAGCTCGGCGCGACGGACACCTCCGCCGCTGCCAGCGCCGCCAACGCCGAAGTTGCCAGCGAGCAGCTGGACACGCGGATGACGCTGCTGGAACGCGTCCAAATGATCGACATCCTGCAGGGCGTGATCGAGCGCGAGTTCGGGCAGCTCGGCAAGGGCTACGTTGGACGCGGGCTCTCGGTGGCCACGTTTGCGTATAACAAAGACGATGACGCCAGCGACAGCGGCGCCGGCAAGCTGATCAGCAACCAGCGACTGGAGCGTCGCTATCCCGAGCTGCTGGGGCTGGACTACTTGCGGCGCGACAAGTCCGCGGGACACGAAGGCGCCGAGCTGTGGCGAATCAGCCTTCGGCTGGGCGCCCTCAACGGCGTTGACTACGGCGAGTTCGTCCACGAGTTGGCCGATGCGGTTGAGCCGGCACTGGCGGCTTTCCGGCATCGAGACCGGATTCTGCGGCAGATCGATGTCTCGCGCCGCGCCAAGGGCGAGGAGCCCGGCTATCACCACGCTCAATTGTTGCTGCTCGGCGCTCCGGAGCCGTACGACAAGCCCGAGCCCGAGGACGCCAACGCCGTCGCCTCAACGCCGGCCTCGACGCCGGACGCAAAGTTGACCGACAGCGGCATCGACCAGACGCGGATCTACAGCGAGACGTTGCAGCAGCTGCTCTGGGAAGCCGGATTCGTCGGCGATTCGGCTCCGTATTGGGAGGATCCGGAGACACATCCGATCAAGGACACGTTTGCGTCACTCGACGAGTTCGGCCAAGCGTTGGCGGAGCAAGCCGATTGCGTGGTACTGGTCCGCGACCACCCGGAACTGGACCCCGAGTTCCTCAAGCAGCACGCCAACGCGTTTGTGGACGCTCGCGATCATCAGTACCACCGGCCACGCGATCCCGCGACTTGGCTCGCCAGCGGTCAGCGCCCCGTCGAGGAGCACTATTCCTTAACCGCGGCGGAGCGTGGCGGCGATGAGATTCATGCGATTTACACGGGCGTGATCCCCGTTGTGTACAAGGCGCAGCGAACGTTGCTGCACAGCTTGGCGGAGAGCATTGGCTGGGCGTTTGTGATGATCGCCGTCGTGATGATGGTGCTGCTTCGCAGCGGCCCGATGAAGCTGGACCAGATGCTCAGCTTCCGCGGCGGGCTGCTCTCGATGGTTCCGAACGTGTTCCCGGTGATCATTACCTTCGGCTGGATGGGCCATCGCGGCGTGTTGGTCGACATCGGCACGATGATGACGGCCAGTGTCGCGATGGGCGTGGCCGTGGACGATACGATTCACTTCCTGACCTGGTTCCGCAGCGGCGTCCGCATGGGCTTGGAACGCGTCGAAGCGGTGAAACTGGCGTATGAGCGCTGCGCGACGGCGATGACCCAAACGACATTGATCGGCGGCGTCGGCCTGTCGGTGTTCGCCGTCAGCACATTCACTCCAACGCAGCGTTTCGGCGTGATGATGCTGGTGATGCTCGCCGGGGCGCTGGTTGGCGACCTGATCCTGCTGCCGGCGCTGCTCGCCAGCCCTTGGGGACGGTTCTTCTGTCCGCAGGTTGACGAGTCGCAGCGCAAGGGCTCGGATTCGGGCGCGTCGGGCGCCACGTCGCTCGACGTGCCGTCCGCGTCGTCGGACGAGCCGAGCGGCGCCGACGCCGAGGCGTCTCCCGCGGCCGCCAGCGAGGATGCTCGGCCTCCGTCGAGTTCTGCCACATCTATGTCAGTACGTGTGGACAACCCCGATCCCGGCGATCCGCCGCTGCCGCTGCCTCATTCAGCGCCGGGCCGTGTGGCTCCGCGCGGATCATAGCGCTGCGCCGAAACGGGTGACCGGAGCGCCAGTCAGGTTGAAGGAGCCTTTTCGTGTCCTCATCGCCGTCATTGGAGATTGTCGAAGTCCAGACCCGGGCCCGGCAGAAACAGTTTTTCAACCTGCCCTGGTCGCTCTACAAGGGCGACCCGAATTGGGTGCCGCCGCTGCGCACCAATCAGTGGGAGCTGTTGAACTTCAAGCCGCATCCGTTCTACGAACAGAACCGGATTCAGACGTTTTTGGCCCTTCGCGATGGTCGCCCTGCGGGGCGGATCGCCGCGATTGTCAATCGGGGCCACCTGGAGCGCTACAAGGACAGCCGCGGATTCTTCGGCTTTTACGAGTGCGAGGACAATCAGGAGACTGCCAACGCGCTGCTGGACGCCGCCCGCCAATGGCTCCGCGAGCAGGGCTGCGAGCAGATGCGCGGCCCGGCCAACCCCTCGCTCAATTACGAGTGCGGCATGCTCATCGAAGGCTTTGACCGGCCGCCGACGTTCATGATGACGTACAACCCGCCGTACTATCCCGGGCAGATGGACGCCTACGGGCTGCACAAGACCCAGGACATGTTCGCGTTTTATGCGCGAATCGACATGCTCGACACCATGGACGGCAAGCTGCGGGAGATGTACCAGCGAGTGGTCGAGCGATTCGACGCCAAATTGCGCCCGATCGACACGCGTCGGTTTCTGGACGAAGTGCGGATGTTCCTCGACATCTACAACCGCTCGCTGCCGAACACGTGGGGCTTCGTGCCCATGTCGGAGGCCGAGATGGAGCACGCCAGCAAGGGCCTCAAGCAGCTGATTGTTCCCGAGCTGACGCAGGTGGCCGAGGTCAATGGCCGGCCCGTCGGCGCGGTGTTTGCGATGCCGGACTACAACACGCGCATCAAGCAGATCGATGGCCGGCTATTTCCGTTCGGCTTCATCCGCTTGCTCTGGAATCGCAAGGGGATTCGCCGTATCCGGTTGCTCAGCACCAACGTGCTGCCCGAGTACCAAATGATGGGGCTCGGCCTCGTGCTCACCGGACGACTATTGCCCGTCGCTCTGAAGTTCGGCATCAACGAGGGCGAGTTCTCGTGGGTGTTGGAGAGCAACCATCTCTCCCGCCGCTCGTTGGAGCGAGGCGGCGCCTTGCGGGAAAAAACCTATCGCATGTACGACACCGACCCGCCGCCGGAAAAGAAGTGACAAAATAGTGTCACTTGCGCAAGCTCGTGGAGCCGCGCGACGATCCTTATCGAAGGCCGTAGGCCTTCTTCATCGTAGCCCGGGGCAAGCGCAGCGCCGCCCCGGGTGGGGCCGCCCATTTTTTTGAAGGCTGAAGGCCTTCCTCATGTGCGCCGTCGCAAGCCCGGGAGCCGCGCACCATCTATCGTCGCGCAACAACCCCGCCGCAGTGCTCGGGCTCGCCGAGCTTCTGTTGGTTATAGATCACTCGCAGCGACTCGAGCGTGCCGATGATGCAGAAGATCCAGCCGAGGTGGCCGGCCAGCCGCAGCCAGCGCCACAGCTCGCCTTGGTCCTGGACGGCGGCGATTTGATCGCCGGCCAAGGCAATCCGCAAATTCACCGGCAGGACCATGCAAAGCAACAGCAGGGACAGCAGCAGCGCGATGTGGCGAATCAGATGCACGGGGATCCACAGCGCCAGCCCGAACAGAATTCGCAATCCCGCGCTGACCTGCACCAGCAGCCGTTGTTGCGGGATCCACTCCGCCATCACCGAGACGTACCAATCGGCCTGCAGGTAATGGGCCAGCCCCGACAGCACCAAGCCCGCCCCCAACGCGCGACACGCTGCGTCGAAAATGCCGCTCCGCTGCGAAAACAGCAGGAACAGGGTCAGCACGAGGGCCAGCTGTAACATGCGGATAGAGCCGGAGTTGGGAGGAAGTTCCCGGTTTGCCGTTTGGGAGGGATTCGGCTGCGCATTGCGAGGGCGCCCGCTGACCAGCCGATAATCCTTGTTAAACTGATCGGCTAACGCAATTCGCCGAATTTGCCGGGAAGCCCGGGCACTTGGCGTTTCCTCGGCAAACTGGGCCGGCGATTCCGGATCTATCGAATTCGCGGGCGTCTCGTCACGGGTTGCTCGACCACCCGGCCCGGCTACTCCATTTCAGCACTCCTCGAGAACTGCGAACCCATGGGATTGAACACCGAAATCGTGATCACCGGTGTTGGAGTCGTCAGCCCCATTGGCATCGGCCAATCGGAGATGTGGGAGTCGCTGGTGGCTGGGCGCTCGGGAGTTGACACGGTTGACTGGCTGAGCGGCTCGGAGTGGCCCGTGCGGTTTGGCGGCGAGCTGCGAGGTTTTGAGGGCAAGAAGTATGTCCAGCCGCGCAAGAGCCTCAAGGTGATGTGCCGCGAGATTCAGTTCGGATTCTCGGCCGCTTCGTTGGCGATCGAGAATGCCGGACTTGATAGCAACAGCGTCGACAGCGACCGCTTTGGCGTCGTCTGTGGAACGGAGATGTTTTACGGCGATCCCCATGATCTGATCGCCGCGCTGTATCACTGCCGCGACGACCAGGGCGAGTACGAGTACGACAAGTGGGGCGAGCACGCGATGCCCCACATCTATCCGCTCTGGATGTTGATGTATCTGCCCAACATGGTCGCCTGTCATATCGCCATCGCGCAGGACGCTCGCGGACCCAACAACTCGATCTGTCTCGGCGAGGCCTCGAGTTTGCTGGCGTTGCTCGAGGCCGTCGATGTCATCGATCGCGGCCATGCGGATGTCATGGTGGTCGGCGGGGCGGGGTCGCGTCTGAGCATCACGGCGATGATCTACCGCGGCGCCGAGAATCTGTCAGTGAACAACGACGCGCCCGCGCAGGCCTGCCGGCCATTCGACGCCGGCCGCGGCGGCATGGTCAACGGCGAGGGCGCCGGCGCGCTCGTCATCGAGACGCGCGCGCACGCCGAGGCGCGCGGCGCCAAGCCGCTCGCTCGCGTTGTCTCGGGCGGTCGCTCGTTCGGCAGCCCCGAGTCGCGAGGCGATGGCATGCGGCGCGCGATCACCGCCGCTCTGGAGGCGGGCCACTGCCGGCCCGAGGAGCTCAGCCACGTCAATTGCGAAGGGGTGGGCACCCAAGTCGACGACGCCTGCGAAGCGGCTGCGATCCGCGACACGCTCGGCGATCTGCCGGTGCTGGCCATGAAGAGCTACTTCGGCAATCTCGGCGCAGGCACCGGGATGGTGGAGCTGGCCGGCTCGCTCAGCTCGCTCCAGCACGGCCTCGTGCCGCGCACGTTGAACTACGAGACGCCCGATCCCAAGTGCCCTGTCAATGTCACCCGCGAGCCGATCGCCAGCGACGCCCGCCGCGCCCTGGTGACCAATCAATCCAGCACCGGGCAAGCCGCCGCCGTCGTGCTGGAGCGGCTGGATTGACGTTGTTGCTAGTCGTAGTGCAGGCTGCCAGCCTGCAACCAGCAGCGGGATTAACGTTGTCGCTTATCGTAGTCACCTTTTGTCGTTCGCAAGATGGCTGTTGAGGACAAGCGGATGAGCGACTTCCAGGGAGTCTGGGTGATCGCGGAAGCGGCATCACAACACGACGAGCTCGCGCTTGTCGAAGCTACATTCAAAGCAGAGTTCGAGGCCATCGGTGGTTCGGCGTTGGACCTGCTTCCGGAGACCAAGCCAACGTCGGGATTGTCCTTGACGATCACGAGTAGCAATCGATTCACGCAAGCGGTGACAGCTGAGCCGAGGGTCGACTGGTTCGATGTGCAGGGTGTTCTGGCGGAGCAGGTGGTGCCGTTCGACGGCTGGTGCAGTCATATCGAGGACCGTCTCTACTTGATTGCGGATGGACGGCCCTCGTGGGCAACGTCCAAGGATGAGGCGAAACGCAGCTTCTTTCGCTACGATGACGGCGATACCGTGATTTGCGACTTTGTCGAGCTCGCTGGTGGCAAGCTTCTCCGCACCGTCAATGTGCTGACAGATGGGCAATACATTTCCCGCACCTTGATCTCATTCGAGCGATCCTCGGCGGTTCAACGAACTTGAGACAGCCTTGGGCGGATAATCGTGCGGAGCGTAATTCAGTAGAGCAGCCTCTCGCTGCCGAGGTTCGGCGTGTCGAAGCTAGCGGTGTCCGCTTGGCGCCGGAGCGGTTGGATTGACTCGGGCGGGAGCAAGGCTCCGTAGCGAATTGCGCTACGACATAGCTGCGTTGGCCGTCGATCAAGTGTCCGCGACAATGTGGCAGTAGTCGAACAGCATCGGACGGTCTATCGCAATGGTCTGCCTTGTTCCTGAATCTTCCTCCATGTCGGCGCCTCATTCGGGAAGACGAAGTGGAGTGTTTTGGGCACAAACATGGAGGCATAGAATGCCGCCAGCGGGGTGTTGCCGGAAGAGCAGATGATCGGCGTGTCCTTGCCGGCGAGTTGTTGACGCGCCTCGTCAACGGAAACGCGTTTGCCTTGGACGGTAAAGATGCCGACATTCTTGAGCTTGATTTTGGACAAGCTCCGATGGTTGTACGATTCCCCGTTGAATCCGATATAGATCGTTCGCACCTCGACAAGCATCAGGTCGCCCTCGTCATTGATAGATGCGGCAATCAAGATCTGCGGAGGATCAAAGGCAGGAGCTTTGGCGGCGAGATCCGGATCGATGGGCGGCTCGGCTCGGCATAACGAGCGCTGAGCGAGCAGGAGAGCGACCAGAATGCAGACCGAAGTTGCGGTTATTCTTATCATGGTAAGTCCTGCAATCACCGTGCTTCCGCATCCAACCAGTCGCGACTTGTGCAGCCCAGCCTAGCCGAGCGACTCTGTTCAACGCAACCTTTTCCGTGCAAATCGCAGATCTGCATGTTCTACTACCGAACTCAGCGGCGGATGGGACTCCAAGCTCGGTGAAGTAGTGTGTTTACGCTGCTTCCCTCACTGGGGGTACCCCAGTGCAACTTGAACAACTTGCCATTTCAGATGCGAGCCCGAGAAATGCGCTTCACGCATGACTAGCTCGCGTTGTCAGGACTCGTTGGACCATCCGCCGCTGTGCTTTGAATTCATGGGAGTGTATTGGTTGATGGCTTCCATGTTCAGCTATCGTGCTCTAACTGCAGATTGGCTTGGTGGCCTGTTCGCAAACGCGATCGGAATTGAGCACGCAGCGCACCAAGTACGATTTGCATCGCATGGGCGCCTGCAACCGCCTTGGGCGCGACGATTGCTGCGGCGCCTGGTCTCAAACGGACAAGGCTATCCCGATTGGGACCGTCAGCATTGGTCGAACTTGCTCATGGCTGATCGAGGGTTCAGGCGAAATTGGGTCAGGGGCTACCTTTCGATACGATCCCGCGATAACCGCCGCGACGTTGAGACGCAATTGAAACGCGTCGCAGAATGGTTTGCTGTGCTATTCTCCCGAGCCGCCACGATTGGCGAGATGAAGGGCGCGGCCGCGCGATTGATTGGCGGGCAACCTCGCTGGGTCGCCCCGATGCTTCGCCGGGCGGAGGCCGATGCTCAAGTTCGCGATCCGCCAAGCGAGTTGGTTGGGCTGAGCTTTCAATCATGGATGCACTGGTTGCTGCACGACCGCGGATTCTTGGCGCGAGTCTCCGACCCGTTCGCTGCCATTCATCGGGGCCCCGCCGAGTCAATGATGCTGCCTGCGGCTGCCGCCATGGATTGGCCGGTTCCTCAAATTCTCACCGTTGGCGACTTGGCGCATTGGCTCGATATCTCTCCGGCCGAACTGCATTGGCTTGCCAACTTGGACGCGAGCTGGAAGCTGACGGGACGAGAAGGGAGACACTATCAGCGTGTCGCGCATCAGAAGAGATTTGGGGAGGTGCGAATCATCGAAGCTCCTCGCTATCGCCTGAAGGTGGTGCAGCGGCGAATTCTGCACGGCTTGCTCAATCGGATTCCCGCCCATGATGCCGCGCATGGTTTTGTCGCAGGCAGGTCGACGCGCACATTCGCCGAAATGCATGCTCGGTCGCGGATGGTCCTGCGAATCGATCTGCGAAACTTTTTCGTGACGATTCGGCGATTCCAGATCGCTGGCGTTTTCGCGTTGGCTGGATACCCGGCGGACGTTGCTTACGTGCTCTCGAGGCTCTGCTCCGCACAGATGAGCGTTCAAGAGTTTAGCGACCTAGTTGGCTCGCCGCTGGAGTTTCGCCGGGCGTCGGGCGCCCCGTCTTTGGCGCAGACACGGCGCCTCTACACGCGGCCACACTTGCCGCAAGGCGCCCCCACCTCTCCGATGTTGGCCAACCTATGCGTCTATCGCCTCGATTGTCGCCTGTCTGGATTGGCAGCTGCAGTTGGCGGTCGCTATTCTCGATATGCGGACGATCTCGCGTTTTCGGCTGACCTTGACGTTCGGCAATCGAAACGTCTCTGCACGCAGATTGCAGCCATCGTGATCGAGGAAGGCTTTCAAGTCCACGATCGAAAGACGAAACGGATGCGCCGAGGCACTCGACAACGGATTGCCGGCGTCGTCATCAACGAACATCCCAATGTGACGCGTCAGCAGTACGATCAGCTCAAGGCGATTCTGCACAACTGTGCCCGCTACGGACCGGAGTCACAGAACCGAGACCAATGTGCTGACTTTCGCGCCCATTTGGAGGGACGCGTCGCGCACGTCGGAATGCTCAACCCAACTCGCGGAGCTAAACTGAAACGATTGCTCCAGCAGATCGATTGGGGTAGGTAAACCAGCGCCTGGGGCTCCGGCGAAACGGGTTATTCTTCGGTGGCCGGTGCAACGAGAAGGTGAAACTCGTCGAAGGCGCCCACACTTAGCGCGTCAGCACTGATCCAATCATTGTATTTGATTTCAACCTGCTCGTCGAAAATCGAATATCCCACCTGAAACAGTTCGAGTTGGATCCCAAACAGGTCAGCTGTCCGGCTTACGATGGAATTTGCATCGCTGTCTTGACACCAAACTTGGCGCAGCGTGTCGAGATCGGCAACTGGCCGCAGGAAGGGCCGCCACTTCTCCACATCGCCTTGGAACAGCTTCGCTTCTGCCGGAGATCGGAATCGAAACCACGGAAAGATCCCGTTCCCGAATCTGTCCACAAGCTCGCCATTTGCGTAAAGCAGCAGATGAACAATGGCTGAATCACTCACCTGCACGCACATTGTGGGTGCGACGTTGGAAAGAGTTCGCGCAAAGGATGCAACGACGTCTGAGCAACTTGATGCTCAAAGTCCCAATTGTGCTCCGTTGACCGTCAGAATCTTGCCGCTTCTGAACCGAGAAAGTATGTCAGAGCGTTCCTCGAAATCGAGTCCGTACTCTCCCACAAAATAGGCCCCCGCCTTCACGCACTCTAAGTGTGCCCGTAAGAACTGTGACAAGTCCTCAAATTCGTTTCGGACACTCGTGAATCCATTGGCAGTCATGCGGCCAATGCTAAGGCGGGTGGGGCTGTGTTCGCCAACGTCCATGACAACGAAATGCGAGTTGTTGTGATTGAGGATTGGAAATGGCGATGTGTCAGCGAAAACGGCGTTTCCGTTCTCGTACATGACGCTATCCTCGGCCATTTCGCTGGTCAAATCCCACGAGTCAAGTGCCTCATCGAACGACATGAAATCGTAATAGGGCACCAGCTCGCCACCCCCGTTGTGCCACGAGAACATTTCATACAGTTCATTGGGCAACTCGCTGGGGAACAGGGGCGTGTTGACGGGATGGCCAGCTGTCAGGAAGTTGCGAAAAAGGTCGCGCGCATCGGACTTCGATATTCCAGCTTGGAGTTGTGTGCCAATGTCGTGCCCAATTCGATTGTATTCGGCAACCAAAAGCTCGGCATTCTTCATCGGTTCGATTCCGCAGGGTGAGCGTAACGGAGTTCAGCCGGCTAGATTCTGAAGGAGGCGGGATCTGGTGAAAATGCGGCCACTTGTCATGATTGGATTGTCACAATCCGAGCTACCAAGACAAGGAGCAACGATAGGCGTCGCGAAAACGAAGTCATCGAACAATCCAGGTTTTGCGGAGAAGATCGTCTATGATTGACCGACTATGCGTGGTGGCCACCGGCAGTGAAGTGAAGGTTGCTCAAGGAGAACTCGTTTGATGGACAGGTCCAGGTCCGCTTCGCGCGTAGCATGGGCGCCCCCGCCCGTGCAGGACTGCGCAGTCCCCATGCGCCGGCCGAGGTCCGCCGCGCGCCGATTGGGCCAACCCCCTCGCGGACGGTGACAAACCCGATCGCGAACCGAACGCCAGTCGTTTTGGGCAACAAACAACGTCTGAGCAACTTGCTCCTGAGCAACTTGCTCCCCTGGTCGGCAGCGCCTTTTCCGCTCCCGCGCCGTTGGCGGCCGTGTCGGCGTTGCTGGGCATATTACTCGGGTTGATTGCTTCGAGTGGCAAATGTGAAAGCTAAAGCACGTGGCGGCGGCGCCGTTCGTAGCTGTCCATTCTGTGCGCAAGGCCTGGCGAGCACGCCAAGCGCGCATGAGGGGGCCTTGGAGGCGTGTTGCCTTTTCACGTCCTTGCGACAATCGCCAAGAATTCCGCGTTGAGCGGCGTTTC
>JAGQPF010000095.1 GCA_020426845.1 Planctomycetales bacterium | reverse complement strand
TGCATGGGGCGGCGGAGCTCCGGAATTTTTGGGGCGACCTGTTGAGCAGGTCCCGAACGGAGGCGAGCATAGCCGGAGTGACATTTCCTCGAACTCAACCGGCAGCCAAGCTTGGACGGCGACGTCCGGACTTTCGTGCCAGAGGTCGTTTTGCGGAAGCACGTTCCAAGTGGCCGGTTGACGGGTCAAAGCGCTTCACATACGAAACGACGTCATGCTGTCATGTTTCGGAAGGCCCACTATTGCCCGCCTGATGCTTGCGAACTGCGAGTAGCGCCGTTGCAAAGATACTGGTTGGGATCGCAATTATCCCCAGACTAATGACAAGCACAAAAAACGTAAATACTCGTCCACCAACCGTTACTGGGTATACGTCCCCGTAGCCCACTGTCGAAACGGTCGCAACGGCCCACCAAAGCGCGTCGAAGATGCTCGAAAACTTATCAGGCTGAGCATCATGCTCAAAATGATATATTCCGAAGGCCGCCAAATAGAGCGCAATAGCAAGGATCACCATTGAAACGAGAAGCTCGTCCTTCGAAGCTCGTAGTGCAGTTGCCAACCTCAACAGCGCAGCATTGTACCTCGCCAGTTTCAGAAGCCGTACCATTCTGAGTACCCGAAGCAGACGAATTGATCGAAGATCAACCACCAAGCCCAAGTAGAATGGGAGAATAGCAAGCAAGTCTACAATTCCGTAAAACCCAAACACGAACCGAAGTCGCTTTGGCGCGGCATAGAGCCGGTACATGTACTCCGCCGTAAAGACCACGACCACGAACACCTCAAACAATGCCAGCGACTCGCGAACTCGACTACTGAGTGAAGGAAGCGTCTCTAGGGAGAACGCGACTACGGATGCCAGAATCAGGAGCGCGAGAGCGCCCGCTGCGATCGGCTTGTCAAGGAAATTGGAAGATTTGGACATTCTGCCAACCCTCAATTATCACACCAACCAGACGAATAGAACGCATCCCGCGGCGACTGCCCCTAACCTAGTCCAGCCTCACTTCACCCCTAATCTCCCAATTTCTGTGATCACTTCAGCAAATGGCGTTGAGACTTCGGATTTCGATAGCTGAATTCTCTCGTTCAGCCCAGTTGCGCTTGAGAAATTGATCTCGTCGTACAGGACGACTGGTATCTCTCGATTGTCTTTGAACCTCTTGTCGGCCCCCCCTCGCTTATTGACGTACTTCCATGTGCGGCCAACGACCTCTGCATCCTTTGGCAGTGGACCGTCCTCTATGAACTTTGTTCTAGAGATGAGTACATCGAGGTTCTCATAGGAAACTGCGCCCACGCCGCCAGGCTCAAAGATCAGTACTTTGTCGGGGAAGAAGTAGAGAACCTGCTTCCCAACAGGAATACTTGGGGTTGCCACATTCGTCTTGACATACGGAGGGCTACTGAACGTGAGAGCAATTTTCGTACGGCGCACTACGCTCGTTGCTCCCGCGTGATATTTCCTGTCGGTAACACGCCCCTCGGCCTCCAGATGCCAGATGGCCGCAGAGCCTGATATCGCACCGCATGCGAAATGCAGGCGCTCAACTATTCCGGAAAAGTCGTCATCAATATCATAGACGATGACGGTGCTTTTCCGTATGGCATCAAAGTAGAACAAGCAGGCAGTGCCCACCAGGCCAACAACCGATGCCGCATAGGCAACCCAGTTCGGAAAGCCAGCAAGCCACACGCACAAGGAGAGAATTGAGAACAATATTGCACCAAGAGGCCAAAGCCGAACACGTTTTCGCTTTGCGTTCAACTCATCCACGATTTCCAGAGACGAGGAATCGACCATTCTTCCAATATCAGCACTCTCAATTTCCTCCATCGGCTCGTGCGTGCCGTCAGGAATTTGTGCACCAATTGCATCTTGCGCAAAGCTCCTCGGCGCACTACTGCCTGACTTCATCGGGGGTAGCGCCGCCCGATAGTACAGGCCGCCACGCCCCATATGGATGTAGTTCCCCCTGGGGCCGGTTCCAACGCGGAGACCCTTGATTCCGGCTGATAGCCCAAGACCAGATTTAGAAATATTGAATCTGAATGGGCCAACGCTTACTGATTTTCGAAGGTACAGCGCCATACACCCTACCCCTGGCCTTGTCGACCTCTAAGGCACTTCGAACATTCGAGCACTCTGGATATTACCCCTTACGCCAACTTCTGGGTTACTTTCGACTGCTATACGCCGCTGTGTGGTATCCACCACCAGCGTGGCGCAGTTATTTGTTCCGCCGTCAACTGTGAACTGTTAGATGTTCGTCGCCTTGGGGTTCGTGGCTCGACACATAACCTCACAATCGCCAATCTGCGCTTCGCTAGACATGCCCAGCGTAGAGAATCTCTCTCAATCGATTTCAATCCCTCCGTCTTCCGCCAGCCGGCGCAACCGCTCGAGTACCGACCTCAGCTGATCCACCGGCGGCGCCGACAGTGCAATCCGGATCGCATTCGGAGCATGACCCGGAGCGACAGCGAAGGCGCTGCCGGGGGCGATGGCGATGCCCTGGCGGGCGGCGGCGGCGACGAAGCGCTCGGCTCGCCAGTGCTCCGGCAGCGTCAGCCAGAGGTGGTAGGCGCGCGGATCTCCGCGCAGATCCAGTCCGGCCAACGCTTCGCGGGCGATTTGCTGGCGAGCGGTGGCGTCGTCGCGCTTGAACGCGGCGATGCGATTGGCGGCGCCGTCGGCCATCAACTGCAGGCCGAGAGCCAGAGGAAGGCCGGCCGCGGCGGTGCCGTTGGCGCGGACGGCCTGGGCGAACTGGGCGGTGCGGACCG
>JAGQPF010000094.1 GCA_020426845.1 Planctomycetales bacterium | reverse complement strand
TCCGGTTGCTTTTCGGCGATTTCTGCCTCTGTGGCTCCGTGTCTCTGTGAGACAAATGAGTAAAGGTAAGTGAGCAATTCCCCGCAAGAATCTTGAATAGGTGCTTAGCGACACGCGAAGTTTGCGACATCCTCAATGCAGCTTGAATAGCCGTCGCAGCGCATCGAGCAGCGTGTGCGGCGACCCCTCGTCGGCCTCGCTGCGGAGCGACTCCAGCGGCGGATGCAGGATCTTGTTGACTAGCCGCTCAAACGACTTGGCAATCTCTCCCTGCTGTCGCTCGTCCAGTTCATCGCCGATCTTATTCATCAGCCGCTGCAACTCGACCTCCTTCAGCTCGCCCGCCAGCTTGGTCAGGCGTCGGATGGTGGGCCCCGTGCTGCGGTGATTCAGCTCGGCAGTGAATTTTTGCGCCTCGTCCGCGATAATCTTCTCCGCTTTGGGCCATTCCTTGACGCGCTCCTCGCGGTTGCGATCGCACGCCTCCTGGAGGTCGTCCACGGAGTAGAGATACACCCCGGCACACTGGCCAATGGCGGGATCGAAGTCGCGAGGCACCGCGAGGTCGAGAATGAACAAAGGGCGCTGGGAGCGCCGAGGCTCAATCCGAAGATAATCCTCTTTGGAGACGATCGGCTCGCTGGCCCCCGTGGTGCTGACGATCAGGTCGGAGGCGGCGACCAGACTCAACAATTGGTCCCACGGCGCCGCGACTCCATTGGCCTCCGCCGCCAACTGCTCGGCCCGCTCCAGCGAGCGATTGACGATCGTGATGTCGGTGGCGCCCTCCGCGATCAGATACCGCAGCGTCTCCTGCCCCATTTCGCCGGCGCCCGCGACGAGCACCTTCTTGTCATCAAAACGCTCGAAGATCTGTTTGGCAAAGTCGGCAACCGCAACGCTGGGGATGCTCACCCGACGCTGATGGATGGACGTCTCGTTTTGGACTCGCTTGGCAACACGGTTGGCGCCCTGGAACGCCAGATGCATCAACGTGCCCGCATGGTCGCCCTGTCGGGCCATTTCATAGGCTTGCTTGACCTGCGCGAGAATCTGCGACTCGCCGACCACCATGCTGTCGAGACTGCAGGACACGGTGAACAAGTGGCGAATGGCCTCCTCGCCAGAACGCTCGAACAGCTGAGCCATCACATCGTCGGGATTGACGCCGTGGAACCGAGCCATGAAACGGCCCACTTCCTCGCGTGACGGACAGTTGTCGGGATCCTCGGCCGCGACGTACATCTCGACCCGATTGCAGGTCGAGAGCAGCACGGCTTCGGAATCGGGATACGACTGCTGCCACGCCTTCAACGCATCTCGACATTGTTCGGGGGAGAACGCCAAGCGTTCACGAACCTCAACGGCCGCAGTGTGGTGGCTGCAGCCCACCATCTGCATCTTCATGACGGCCTCCCGACAGAGACCGAAAGTTGCCTGGCAAAACGGCTCAGTTCGCCATCCCGAGCGGATCGCTGCCAATCCGTGGTCGACATGGCGAGTGGCGTCGCGGCGCTGACGGCCGGCGTGGCGGCCGGATTGTTGACGGCATGACGGCCAACGAGCGCCAAGGTCAATGCCATCACCAAAAACACCAAGCTCGCGATCGTCAGATAAGCAACCTTGTGCCCGACACGAGCTGGCTTGTAGAGCCACTCGAAAAGGGAAGCCGCGGTCAACCAACCGAACAACAACGCCGAGCTGAAAACCACCGGATCGGACCAAGCCACTTGATTCGAGCGATACAAGTTCAGCACAACGCCGGACAGTACACCGATCGCCAGCAACAAAGTCGACACGAACAGCGTCTCTTGACTGCAGCGATGGAGCCACTCGAGGCTCGGCAGCTGAAACCCCGTTCGCATCGGCAATTTGTGCTTCAATCGATAAGACTGAATCAAGTACATCAACCCCGTGGCAAATCCGAGCGACACGGAGACAGTGCCCATCAACAGCGCGATCCCATGCACGATTCGCCAATAGCGGCGGGCATCGTCGTGCGGAAACGGCTCGGGAGCGTACTGGCGAAACAACAGCGCGCCGACCAGCATCGCCAGCACCAACGGCAGAAAGAAAATCCCGATTGCGGTCTCGGGGCGTCGCATCGCCATGCCGAGGTAAAACGCGGCGAGAAACCATGCCGCCACCAAACACCAGTCATACCAACTGGACAGCACCCCGTGTCCCTGGTTCGCCTCGCTGGAGGCGAGGTTGTAGAGGTGCAGGCTGTGCGTCAGCAACCCCACGACCATCGCAACCATCGCCGAGTTGTGCCAAATGCGCCCGCGCAGCCTCAGCCGTGACGCTTCCAACAGGAAGACGATTAAGTAGCTGCCGGCGATGCAGGTGAGGCTGATTCCCGTCAACATCGGGTAGGCGAATGGGGGCAGGAGGAAAGAGGCTGTCAGGCAATCACCGGCGCGATGCCGGAAACTTACAAAACGAGGGCTAATTTATTTTAGCAGCGAATGGCAGATTTCGTATGACGGACTGCCAGTCCGTCGAGAGCCTTCTGGTCACAACGACGGACTGGAAGTCCGTCGTACGGAGGCCCGAACGGCCTTCTGCCGTGACGGAGCCTGGCAATCTTCGTCGTTTCGCTACGACGAGTCGAGTCCGTAGTCCTTCAGCTTTTTGTGGAGTGTGTTGCGGTTGATCCCGAGCTTGGTCGCCGCTTTCGTCTGCACGTAGTTGCACCAACGCAACACTTGGGCGATCAGCTCCTTCTCCACGCCATCGACAATTTTTTGGTGCAGTTCGTCCTCCTTGCCGTATTCGATCAGGCCCTGTTCCACGAGGAGCGGGATCAAGTCGACGAGATCCTGTTTTCGCAACGGCGTCGCGGGCGCGACATCGCTGCACATCGTCTCAGCCTCATCTCGGCCGGCGACGGTCGCGGGCAGCAGGTCGAGCGTCAACTCGTCACCGTCGGCCATGATCACCACGCGCTCGACGTAGTTCTGCAGTTCGCGGACATTGCCGGGCCAGTGATAGTCCTGCAGCGCCTCCATGGCCTCGCGTTGGATGTGGACCACGTAACGGTCATTGGCCTCGCTATAGATCTTCAAGAAGTGGCCCACAAGCTGAGGAATGTCTTCTCGGCGTTGTCGCAGCGGCGGGATCTCAATCGGGACGACGTTCAGCCGCCAATACAGGTCTTCACGAAATCGCTCGGCCGCAACCTCGCCCATCAGGTTCCGGTTGCTGGCCGCGATCACGCGCGTATCGACCTGGATCGTCTCGGTGTCGCCCACTCGCTCAAACTCGCGCTCTTGCAGGACCCGCAGCAGCTTGACCTGAAGCAGCAGCGATGTGGAGTTGATTTCGTCGAGAAAGATCGTCCCGGTGTGAGCTGCTTCGAAGCGTCCAGTGCGATTGTTGACCGCGCCGGTGAATGCGCCGCGGACATGGCCAAACAACTCGCTCTCCAACAAGCTGTCGCTCAGCGCGCCGCAATTGACCTTGACGAACGGCCCGGTGGCGCGGTTGCTGAGCTGATGAATAGCGGTGGCAATCAGTTCCTTGCCGGTGCCTGTCTCACCAATGAGCAACACGGAGGCGTTGCTTTGCGCGACTCGCCGGGTAAGGGCGTACACGCGCTCCATGGCGGGGCTGTCGCCAATCAAAAGCGGTATGGGAGGACCGGTCTCGGGGTGGCGTGACAGGCCGTAGTCGGACATGGAGGGACTATCCCGAGGCTGGGGCGGCAAAATTCGAATGCACGAAAGTGCCTTCGATCGTGTCGAGCACGTCGCCCAACACTTGCTGGGTCTCGCGAGGCAAGTAGCGTGACTGGTTGTAACGGTCGTATTGCTGATGCACCTCGGTCGAGATCAGCATCAGCCCGCTGCGTTTCACTGCCTTGCGGAAGCCGTCCGCCGCGGCTTTTCGCATTTCGATCGGCAGCGTCGGCACACTGGCCAGATCGACGAGCGCCTGTTGAGCGCGAGCCGTCGCAATTCGCCCCAGCAACACGGCGGCATCCGCGTTCGTCTGCGGATTGGTCAACGCGTCAATGGCAGCCTGCTCCGCGCGATGAATGTCGTAGTACGCATAGCGTTCCCGCTCTGCGGCAATCTTTGCCAGCCACGTGATCGCCTGCTTGCCCTGCTCAAGCCGCAGCGACGCCGGAGCGGGAGCGAACTCATACAAGCTATGCAATCGAGTGACGATCCCATGCATGCGCGACGCGTTGTAAGGCATTGGATACGCTTCGACCCGGTCGAACTCCAGGGCCAACTGCTGCACCGCGAAGAGCCGCTCGCCGGGGCAGATGATGCCAATGGGCAGATGTCCCGACACCGGTTGCTCGCGAAGGCGTTGGATGATTTCTCGCAACCCAGGCTCGCGGAGCGTGTCGGAAATCAAGATGAATTCGTAGTCGATGTGGCGAATGGCCTGATCGTGAGCAGGCTGGGGCGGCAAAGTCACATCGGCCTCAATGCCGAGCTCGGCCAGCATGCCGGCCCAGGTTTGTCCGGGAGACTCCTGTCGATGCACAACGAGAGCGCGAGGGGTGCCGGTGGCGGTGGCAGTCACGGCCATGCGGTCCATCGCCACGCTCGACCCCCAAAACGCCCGAGGCGAATCGAGTTTGACAATCGCTTGCAGGGCCGCGAAGCGAATGCGAGGCTCGCGGTCGTTCAAGGAGTCGGCCAGCACCGACGGCCTGCCGGCGCCTTGCAGCAATGAAGCGTCGCCCAGTTCGCCAAGCAACTCGGCAGCGGCCACGGCCGCCAGCATACGCCCTTCGGAGCGGGCCGCCGCCAGTGCGTCGACCAGCGCCGGGGCGCCTGCGCTGCGGCAAAGCTCGAGCATCGCCGGGTCACTCACTGGCTGATCCCAACCTTGGCGAACCTTCGCCGCCGCCAAGCCGGTCATCAAACGCAAGCGCAGGTGGTCTTGCTGGTCGGGAGCGACTTTCAACAACGCTTCGGCCACTTCCGCCTCGCGCAGGATCGCCGCGTCGCGGGACAGCAAGTAGCGTTGGCTCACCGTTTTGCTGGCCGCATCCCATTGCCAAAACACAACCTCTCCCACCGCATTTCCGCTGCCGACGGCGGCGCCGGAATGAAACTGTTTTGCGCGTCGTTTCAGGAATCCAACCGCCTCCTCCGCGGAGGGCACGCCGCCCAACGCGGAGGTCAAGCTCTCGCGAGCCGCCGCGCGCAACGTATCGGACGCGGATTCGTCGAACGCGATGCCGAGAATCATCGGGAGCGAGTGGTCATGCCGGCGAACGCCGAGGACTCGCATCGCCTGCGTCTGGAGCGTCTCATTGTCGCAGCGGAGGCTGGCATGCAGCGCGGGTTCGACAAAGTCGCCCAGCAGCGCGGTGGCGGCGACGTACTTGTCCTGCTCGCGTGAGGCGTCGCCGAGCACGTTCAGCAAGGGAGTGAAGCAAGCCTCGCCGGCGCGTCGCAACTCCGCCTGCGCCGCCAGTCGCTTAGCGGGGTCATCCGCCACCAACTCGCTGACCACTTGATTCAGATGGGGCAGTGCGGTGAGCCTCGCCTTGGCGGCGTCCAGCACCTCTTGCGCAAAGGTCTTCGCCTCGGGGGCGTAGCGCGGCTCCAACGCCAGCTTCACAAACAATCCAGCCCCCCAACGCTGCTCGAGATTCGCTTTTGCATTCTCGTCGAGGTTGGCTTGGCGAACTTTGGCAACCAGTGATTTGACCAGATCGCCCTCATTCAGATTTGCGAGGTTGGAGATTGCCGCCATCAACTCGTCAACGGTCTGCGGATTGCTCTCCATGATGCGGCGAGCCAGCGGATCGAGCGAGGCAGGCGCCGCCGTCGAGGGCGGCGCGGCAGTATCGGGAGCGGGCGAGGCGCCGGGACCGAACGGATTTGCGCCGGGCGCCGGCGCGGCACCGGGTCCAAACGGGTTGCCGCCCGCGGGAGGCGCGCCACCCGGGGCAAACGGATCTACGCCGGCCGGCGGAGCGCCAGCGGGCGCGAATGGATCCGGCGCCTGCGCGAAGGAGGCGGCGGCCACGGCGGACCACACGATGGCGGCGGCCGCCACACCGAGCAGAGTCCGATGAAGTGCATACATGGTGTCAGTTCTCGTAGTGCGCCGGACGGATTCGCAAGTTCGCAACCGAGGTGCCTCGCCTGCTATGCCGTCGTCATGCCAAGCTGTTCCTGCCAAAAACGTACTTGTTTGGCCACCTCCTGCGGACCGGTCGATCCGTAACTTTGAAACGCGGCAACCGCGTTTGCCACTCCCAGCACTTCCTTAATGGACGCGTCGAGGTTCACTCGAGCTTCCGCAAACACTTTCTCAAACACCGCATCCGGCAGTTGAGCCAACGTCACGCTCGCGCGATTGGCCTCGCCCACCAAAGTTCCCACCAGATGATGAGCCGTGCGCATCGGCACGCCCCGGATGATCAACGCCTCCATCAGCGTCGTCGCGTCCAGATGGCCGCGATCGAGTCGCGCGGCGATCTCTTCGCGATTCAAGGTCGATTCAGCCACGATCGAGGCAGCCAACTCGAGACAGGCTCGCACCGTGTCGCACGAATCGAACAGCGGCCGCTTGTCTTCCTGCAGGTCGCGGTTGTACGCCAACGGCAGCCCCTTCATCAGCACCAACAGCGACTGCAAATTGCCGACGACGCGAGCCGACTTGCCTCGCGTCAGCTCCAGCACGTCCGGATTGACCTTGTGGGGCATAATCGACGAGCCGGTGCAGTAGGCCTGGGGCAGCCGCAACACATTGAATTCCGAGGTCGACCAGACGATCCACTCCTCGGCCCAAACGCTGAGATGCTCGGCGATGAGTGTCAGCACGAACGCCAATTCCAGCACGAAGTCGCGGTCGCTCGACACGTCCAGGCTGTTGCGAGCGACGTCGTCGAAGCCCAACGCCATAGCCGTGGCATGCCGATCGATCGGCAGCGACGTTCCGGCCAGCGCAGCGGCTCCCAGGCTTGAGACGTTTAGCCGTCTGCGGCAATCGAGCAGCCGGAGGCGGTCGCGTTCGAACTTTTCGCAATAACAGAGCCAATAATGCGGGGCGAGCACCGGCTGCGCCCGCTGCCAGTGCGTGTAGGCGGGAATGACGATATCCCGGTCCGCTTCGCAGCGGCCAACGAACGCCTTTTGAAGCTGCCTCAACAGCCGCTCGACGGCGTCGATTTCATCCCGAGCCCACAGACGCAAGTCAGTCGCTACTTGATCGTTACGGCTACGCGCCGTGTGCAGCCGCCGCCCCACATCCCCCAACCGGTCGATGAGAGCGCTCTCGATGTGCATATGAATGTCTTCAAGCTCCACCCGCAACGGGAGCTTTCCGGTGGCGATCTCCTGCCCGATCTCATCCAACGTGTCACAGATCTGCTTGGCTTCTTCTGCCTTCAGCAACCCCACTTGGGCCAGCATGCGCGCGTGGGCTTGCGAGCCGAGAATGTCGTGCGCATAAAGGCGCCGGTCCAGCTGGACGCTCTCGGTGAACTGTTGCACTCGAGGGTCGGGCGGCTGATTAAATACACCGGATTGGGATGGACTTGCCAACGGGCGCCTCAAAAGTTGGAGCGAAGCGGATACGCCAACTCTTTTAGGCTAAGTAGCTTACGAAAAACTGTCAACGAGCCCCCGAGCGTCGTGCCTAATACTTAGGCAATTCACCCGCCCAATCGTCACAACACTACCAATCGGTCCACCGGGCCTCACAAGGGTCGCCTGCGATAGAGGCCCGACCGGTCCACCGGGCCTCACAAGGGTCGCCTGCGATGGAGGCCCGTCCGGTCCACCGGGCCTCACAAGGGTCGCCTGCGATGGAGGCCCGACCGGTCAAGTCACGGCTGCGATGGGGCCGGATTCTCACGGGGCTTGCGCAAAGCGCGGCCCGCCAATGCTCCGGTTGGAGTGCCCTGGTGGACGGCGACTTTGCCGTTGACCAGAACCGACAGAATCCCCTCGCTGTACTGATGAGGGTCGTCGAACGTCGCCTTGTCGATCAACGCCTCCGGCGCGAAGGCGACGACGTCGGCGACCAGGCCGCGAAGCAGGTAACCGCGGTCTCGCAGCTGAAGAATGTCGGCCGGCAAGCCGGTTGCACTGCGGATGGCTTGCTCGAGAGGGAGGACCTGCTCTCGCAGGCTGTAGTGGCCCAACTTGCGGGGAAAGGTGCCGTAGAACCGCGGGTGCGGCCGGTCGGGACCGGGCGAATACGTCCTCCCATCCGACGCAGTGGCGACCCAGGGCGTCTGCATCACTCGGCGGACGTCCTCCTCGTTCATGCTGAAGTTGACGATGCTGGCCCCGCCGTGGCGAGCCACGTAGACCGCCACGTCCAGCGGAGATTCGTGGCGACTTTTTGCGACGTCCGCCAGGGACAACCCAGCCCACTCGGGATGGCGGTCGAAGCGAGCGAAGCGGATCGCCCGACCATCGTCCTTTTTGACGATGGAGGCGGCTATCTGTTTTCGCAGTGCCGGGCCCTGTTCGGAATCGTCCAACCGCTCGATGAGCGCTTTGCGGCCGCCCGCTCGCGCCGCCGCCGGGATCACCGTCGCATCGAGCGAGGTGCTGGAGGCGATGTAGGGATACTGGTCCGCAGTGACGCGTTGCCCGGACGCGCGGGCGTCCTCCACCTTGGAGATCGCTTCGCGAACCAGTCCCCAAGCGTCTCGGCCGGATGCCTTGAAATGAGAGATATGGACCGGCAGCTCCGCGCGTCGCCCGATCTCCAGCAACTCGCCGACACTCTCCAACAGGCCGATCCCCTCGCCCCGCATGTGGCTGGCATAGATGCCGTCGTATTTGGCAACGGCCTTGCCGATGGCGACCAACTCGTCCGTTTCGGCATACGAGCTGGGCACGTAAATCAGACCGGTCGACATGCCCCAGGCTCCGTCTTGCATCGCTTTTTCGGCCAACTCCAGCATGCGGTTCAATTCCGCCTGGTCGGGCGGGCGACGGTCGACGCCGATGACCTCTCCGCGCAGCGAGCCTTGCGGCAACAGATGCGCGACGTTGGTGCCCGCGCCGAGCTCATCGAGCTTGCGATAGTAGGCGCCGGTGTCGACAGGCCCGGAGCCGCAGTTGCCGGTGACAATCGTCGTGCAGCCTTGCAACAGGAAGTTGACGTTGCCGCGCGTCGCGGGCTCGACAATGCCGCTGTCGCTGTGATTGTGCAGATCGATGAAGCCCGGACAGACCACCAGGTTGTCGCAAGGAATGGTCCAGGCCGCGCCGCGAGCGAGCACAGCGCCCACGCCGACGATGCGATCGCCGGAGATCGCCACGTTGCCACGCACGGGCGGCGAGCCCGCCCCGTCATGCAGCATCGCATTGGTCAACAACACGTCCGCATCGACTCGGGCAGGCGCCGTGACCCAGCGCACCAACGCTTGCGTCACCTGCTTGCGCTGTTCTGCGTTCATCGTCAGGTAGCGATCGCGACCGTTGGCGGCTCCTGAAAACGGGGTGAAACCGTCATCGTCGACGCTGACGCGTCCTCGCTGTGAATAGCCGAAATACTTTCCGGGAAACACCGCCTCCAAGACGCTCGTCAGGTCCCAGCAGGGGCGGTCGTGATCGGGGCCGCTGTGCAGCAAGTAGGACTCGCGAACCGGGTGCCAAGGCGTGCCCCGGAAGTCGTCGCGAATGCTCTCGCGAGGATAAGGCACCGCGATGCCGATCTCAAAGCCGCTCCACAGGGCTGGCACGGTGGCTGGCCAATCTCGAGCGACTTGCTGCATCGAAGCGACGTGATTGCGAACGTTGGCCTCGAGGTAACGGGGATTGCCCTGAATGGGCTCAAAGGCGCCCGCCATGACGGACAAGGAGGCGGCCTTCTGTTCGACGAGCTCGCGACCGCTGAGCGCAGAGTGATCATCGGGAGCGGAAGCCAGCAGCTTGGCGACATTGAATCCGAGCCCGACCTGGACGATGGTGACGCTATGGCGAGGTGCCCGGGCAAGCAGCCGTCGCATCAGCGCGACCGCATCCTCCGCCTCGTTATTGTCTTTAAGCGGCGATGGCAGCACGCGGTGTCCGTGCACTTCCTGTTTTACCAACTTCAAATAGCGACTCTCGCGATCGGGCGCGTCCGCCGAGACGCCCACCGGCAAGTTTGGCCGGCCATAGAAGGCGTTGACGGCGCCGGTGAACTCGGCGGTCAGCGGGTTGCGTTTGGAGATGGTCACTCCTAGCAGTTCACAGTGCCCGGCGTCCGCCAGCGTATGCAGCATCGCCAGCGCGAGCACATCGTCGACATCCCCCGTGATGTCGGTGTCGAAAATGATCTTGGGGATAGCGGGACGCTGCGGCTCGGCGGCAGGCGCGGCAGCCACGGTACATAGAGCAATCAACGTGGCTAGCGGGGCAACCATAGCAAGCGGCACCACGGAGCCGGCGGCAGAGGTCGCGGCGGAACGGGGAAAACCATGGGGGATGGAACGCATAAGACGACTCGTGGGGCGAGGGCTGCATCGACCGAGGGAGCATCGATTGAGGGAGTTATTGTAAGTGCCGGCAGCGCGGCGGGCACGACAACAACATCGAGTGCCAGGGGAACTCGCAAAGTCTCGGATTCCCAAGAGCTTGCGTCGGCGAGCGGCCCATCGGCGCGGCGCGGGCGGGGAAACGGCACCGGGCTTTTTTGACGATTTTTTCCGTGAGTGACCAGACGTGTCACTCCTGCCGCGATCCTTGGAGATGTGACCCCTTCAGTCCACATCCCACTCCACATCCCACTCCACATCCCAATCCAGGATCAAAACTCATGGTCACGGCACAGCTAACTCCCCTTGAAGCCGAGGTACTCGACCTGGTGCGTGCGGCCGAGTTCACGGGTGTCAGCCCCACGGCGGCACGTCTCACCCATTCGCTGGGTTGCAGCAATGACGACCTGTTTGAGGCGCTTTCAGAGCTACGCCGCAAAGGGTGCGTCATCTGGCACTCCGAGGATGGGCAGACCTGCTTGGCGCCACTGCACAGCTAATCTTCGCTCAAACCCGAAGCGTCAGAGTGTCAGCGAGGTATAGGAAGGGAACCCGAAGCGTCAGCGAGGTTTAGGAAGGAAACCCGAAGCGTCAGCGAGGGATAGGAAGGAAACCCGAAGCGTCAGCGAGGGATAGGAAGTGAGAATCACCTCGGAATTGAAGCGGAGCCGAAGCACATCGAACCGAGATCCCAAGATGGACGCCCCACGAACGAATCCATCTAGCCCTTTCCAGCCGAAGCGGCCTAGCCCCGTCAACACTAAAACGTTGGGGTGGGCACCGCCCCAAGCTCGTGGCTCGCCACGACTTCGCGAGTTTTCCAACCCCAAAACGAAGGCTTGACGGTCCACCCGTCGAGGCAGCAAAGGTTGTCGTCTCACGGCGAGCCCCCCTAGAATGAAGGGTAACAAAGGGACACCGGTGCGGGAGAGCTTGTGCCCTGTTGCCAAGCTTCGCCTCGCCATTCCTCGCCATTCCGCGACACTGGGAGCGTTCGCACTGCGGTGGAAATATTCGCGATTGTTGCCATCACGTTTCTGGTGCCCGTGGTGGGTCTCGGAGTCGTGTTGTTAGTAAGGATCACGCGCAAGCGCGCGGCAATGATCTCGGAAAGACTGGCACCAGTCGCCGAGCACTATGGTGTTGCGCCTCCTCGCGGCGCTTGGGGGCCACGCGCATCGATGTACCTCAATGTCCATGGCGTGGAGGTGCGGGTTCGGGTTGTTCAATTCAACGTCTACTCCGGCGACCTCTACCGAGTGACCGCCCTCTTGCCCAAGTCACTTGGCGAAATTGTCGTTCGTCCCGCCACGCCGTTCGACGCTGCCTGGAAGTGGCTGGGGTGGGGATTTAAAACGGGCCAGCCGTCGTTCGACGCTTCCTTTGTCGTTCAAGGCAGCGGGGCGAGACGCAACCCAGCCTTATTCGACCTCGAAGTGCAAAGCGCTCTGCTCGCCTTGAACGGAATCTTAGGGCAACTCCGCATCAACGAGCGGACCTTCGATTTGACCTCGCGGCGAAATGTCCAGCGTTTGGTCAGTCAGGCCATCATCTTGATCGAAACCCTGACGGGCAACGGTGAGTCCGCGGTAAGTTTTATTGACTCGCCCTCCGATGGATGGCAGCCGTCCCAAATTGCCGATGTCCGCATTGACGAAGAGGCCGCTTGCCCTGTGTGTGGTGACCTGTTGTCTGGCTCGCAACACATTGTCTATTGCGAAAAGTGCGACACACCGCATCATGGCGATTGCTGGAAATACGTGCGCGGGTGCGCTGTTTTCGCTTGCGGATGTCGGCGCTCAAATCGCACTTCTTCACGGCGCAGCATGCTCGCCCGCTTGCTCCACCGAAACTGATTGGCCAGTCGGCCGCCGAACCAACCCGTCGGCCCTGTAGTCAACCGTCGTCCACGAACGTAAATTCGGGTGTAAGCAGGCCGCGAGAAATCATCACTTTGCCGAGGTTCGGCACAAACGCCGGAGTGTCATGGACCGGCCCAAGACTTGACACAAGCCGACGATGCTTGACGTCGCCAAGCCATTGCCCCTATTTGGGGAGCGCAATTGTGGAAAATCTCATTCCCTTGCTCTCAATCGCCGGCGTTGGCGCGCTGTTCTTGCTCGCCTCCCTTGACCAGCAACGCGAGCGGCAACTGGATTGTCTGTTTCCATTGCGGAAGCGATGGGGCGCGACAATCACGGGCCGATTGCAATGCGAAGCGAGCTTCGAGCGAAGTGGAGTCCACTTTCAAGTGTCGGTCGACGTCGGGGAGCAGCTTGACGTCGTGACGGTCATGGCTCGAGTGCCTGGATGTGCGACGCGCTGGAGCGTGTTGCCTGCGTCGCGGCTTCAGCGAGTATGGCGGTCCCTGACGCGAGGCGTTTACACTGGCAACGCGCTCTTTGATCGGCGGCTCGTCGTATCCGCTGGCGATCAAGCCGAAGCAAGTTGCTCCTTGACGACCGAGGTGCAAACCGCGGTGTTGCAGATGGCAGGCGGGTTTCATCGCTGCACACTGAGCCGAGGACGACTTGTGCTGATCGCATCCTGCCCGATTCTGGAGGTGGTGGATCTTGCCGTGCTCATGGTCGAACGGCTGCGAGGGCTCGCCGCCGAGATGGAATTCATCGAGCCCCGCGAGAACTCACAGGGCACGTGCCCGGTGTGTGGCGAGTCGCCCGTCGATTGCCGACCCGACTGGCCTACCGATCGAACTCTGCCGATTGACCTCTGCGGCCTGGTCTCTTGCCGCGAATGCGGCACGCCGCATCACGGCGACTGTTGGACCTATTCCGGCGGGTGTGCGGTGTTCGCCTGCGGCGGCCAGCACGCCACCTCGTCTACGTAGGCATGTTCCGGTTACCCGCGAGTGCCGCCCCGAAAAAAGACGAAGGAATCATAGCGATGCGGCATGCTATGCACGTTTCCGAAACTACCGCGCGTGTCGCAGTAAACATGGCCGAAGGCCAAAGGCCTTCCTCAAAAGCCCGGGGCATCGCCCCAGGTGTTATTCACGTTTCCGAAACACCGCGCGTCGCAGCAAACATGGCCGAAGGCTGAAGGCCTTCCTCAACGTAGCCTGGGGCATCGCCCCGGGTGCTATGCACGTTTCCGAAACACCGCGTGTCGCGGCAAACATGACCGAAGGCCAAAGGCCTTCCTCAACGTAGCCCGGGGCATCGCCCCGGGTGCTATGCACGTTTCCGAAACACCGCGTGTCGCGGCAACATGGCCGAAGGCTGAAGGCCTTCCTCAACGTAGCGGGACATGGCCGGCATCGCCCGGGGTTTGCCGAGTGTGTATTACCTCATCGTTGGGCGTGTTGCCCCACGGCATCAC
>JAGQPF010000093.1 GCA_020426845.1 Planctomycetales bacterium | reverse complement strand
CCTGACGGTGGCGCATGTGCTGCGACGGTTGTATCCTCGGCAATGGGAGACAAAGTCGCTGAATCGATTGTTGGCCGACGAGCGCACCTGGAAGTCGTTGGTGGACGGCAAGCCCGTAGCCGCGATTCAGGCGGAGTACCAAGACGAATTGACGGACTTCTTGCGGCGACGAGACCGGTTTTTGCTGTATGACGCGGAGCCGCGGAAGTGAAGTAGAATGGTGAGAGGCAGATGTTGTGACAACCGATGCTCGATCCCTCGGTGATGTGGCGGTTGCGGTGGATGCGGTCGTTATGGCGGATGCGGCGTTGGCGGGCCAAACAATGGATGCGACGGAGACGACGCGATGGAATTGACGCGACGACGATTTCTCAAGGCCAAAGGGGCCGTGCTGACGCTGCCCTTCCTGCCATCGCTGGCGCGGGCGGGGGACGCGGCCGCCAAGCCGAGCAAGAAGCTCGCGATCATGTACATCCCCAACGGGATCGTGCGGCGGTGTTTCTTTCCGGGCGAGGAGAACGCCCAGTTGCCGGAGTTCATCGGCGGCTTCAACGCCGACAAGACCAAGAACGAGCGGCGCGTCGCCAACCAGCCCGGCGTCTATCCGCTGGAGCTGACCGAGACGATGCAGCCGCTGGCGGATCTTGCCAATGACGTGACGCTGGTCACGGGGCTGGACCGCACGTACAAGAACGGCCAGGACGTGCATGCACAGGGGGCGTCCTGCTATCTGACCAGCTTGTCTCCCGCGCAGGCGGCGGAGCAAAACATTCAGTATCCCAACGGTCGCACGCTGGATCAGGTGATCGGCGACGTGGTCGGGCGTCATACGATCTTCAACACGCTCGAGATCAGTTGCAACGGCTTCACGGCGCCCAAGGAGCCGATTGAGTTCGACAATATCTCGTGGTACGGCCCGGGCAAAATTGCGCCGTCGATTCGCGATCCACAGAAGCTTTATGATCGCCTGTTTCTCCGCGACAGCTTCCGCAATCATGTCACTGACATCACGGACCTCGTGCTGGCGGACGCCAATTCACTCTCCAAGCGGCTGGGACGCGAGGATCGACAGACGCTGGCGCACTTCATGGAGATGATCCGCGACATCGAGACTCGCATCGACAAGATGCAGAAGATGCTGTCCAGCGTCGATGTGGAGATCCCCAAGAACGAAGTGCTGCCGCGCGGCGACTACATCCGGCTGCAAGCCGACTTGATGCTGCTGGCGTTTCGGATGGGCATCTCGCACGTCTGCACCTTCATGATTGGCCCCGAGCGTTGGGACGCGACGTTGATGTACGAGGGCGTGTTCGACTCGCCCGTGCAGCATCACAACCTGACGCACAATCAGAAGGGCGACGGCTACCGCCAGATCGCGAAGATTGACCGCTTCCACGTCGAGCAGTACGCGTACGTGCTGCGGCGCATGAAGGAGATCAAGGAGTCGGACGGCAGCACGATGCTGGACAACTCGATCGTCTCCTACGGCGCGGGGCTCGGCGACGGAGCGACGCACCAGTATTACGACTTGCCGATGATTGTCGCCGGCCGGGCCCAGGGACGGCTGAAGCAGGGCCGGTTTTTGAAGATGCCGAGCGGCACGTTGAACTCCAACTTGTGGCTCACCTTTGCGCAGCTGATGGGGCTGGAGATGGAGTCGTACGCCGACAGCTCCCGGGTGCTCACGGAGATGTTGACCTGAGTATCGTTCGTTGGCTTGTGGATCGCCATGGCGCCCGCGAGCGATGTGACGCCTCAAAAGAATGGGCGGCTGCGCCTGCTCGCGGACCTGCCGCCCTGCCCTTCCTCACTTCCGCCACACTCCCGCCTCACTTCCTCCTCCCACCCCCGCCTTTGCATGTTCAACTCTCCCGCGGCCACTCGTATGGCGCGCTGCCGTTGCTGGCTGGCGGCGCTCTGGTTGTTGTCGGCGACTGGCCTGGTTCGCGCCGCGGACGAGGTGGATACGGTCGAGACGGTGCAGACGGTGCAGTCGGTGGAGACGGTGCGAAAGTTGCTGGCGGCCAAATGCGTGCGCTGCCATGGCGAAGATGAGGCCAACGCGGAACTGAATCTCGAGCCGCTGAGCACCGCCGCGGCGTTGCTCGCCCAGCCCAAGGCGATTCAGCGAGTGCTCAAGGCCGTCGAGGCCAACAACATGCCGCCCGAGGATGAGCCACAATTGGCCCCCGAGGAGCGCCGGCAGCTGCTGACCAACCTTCGTCAGTTGCTGCGCCAGTCGACGGCCGGTCAGCATGGCGGCGGCACGCCGCTGCGGCGGCTCAATCGGTTTCAGTACAACTACACCGTCAAGGATCTGTTTCAGCTGAGCCGTGATCCGTTTGCGTTGCCCGAGAAGCTGATGACTCGGCATGACAACTATCTGGCACGCCCGACGGAGCGACTGCCCAACGAGCTGCGCGTCGCGTCCCTTTCGCTTCGGCCCGAGCCAGGGCTGGAGGGCGTGAGCCCGTTTCCGGTGGATCTGCGGGCGGAGCATGGCTTCGACAATCAAGCCAGCCAACTGACGCTCTCGCCGTTGCTGCTGGACGCCTTTCTGCGGCTCAGCGTGTCGATCGTCGAAAGCCCCGGCTTCAACGAGCAGACGGTCGGCATCTGGCCCACGTTCTTCGCGGCGCCGCCCGCGGACGCGGATCTGCCGCTCGAATTGCGGCGCCGCCTGCGACCTTTTTTGACGCGGTCTTTTCGGCGGCCCGTCGACGACGAAACCCTGGAGCGGTACGCCACCTATGGCCAGGCCAGGCTGAACGATGGAATGGCGTTTGCCGACACGATGAAGAAGCTGGCTTCCGCCACGCTATCCTCTCCGCGTTTCCTTTGTCGCACTCGAGCCGAAGGTGAGCAGGAGCGCCAGTTCGAGCTCGCCGAGAGTCTCTCTTACTTCCTTTGGAGCAGTTGCCCGGATGCGGCGCTGCTGGAATTGGCTGAACGAGGCGAGTTGGCGAAGCCGGAAGTGCGACGTCAAGCCGTCGATCGCATGCTGGCCGATCCGAAGATCGAGCGGTTCCTGGATTCGTTCCCCGCGCAGTGGATGCAACTGGGGAATCTGCTGGCCGCGACGCCCGATCCCAAGCTGGATCGCTTGTTCCGGCTGGACTCGAGCTACCCGGCGAGCCTGCAGATGTTGCCCGAGCCACTGTTGCTGTTTGACGCGTTGTTCGTCGAAGACCGTCCGATCGCCGAGCTGATCGCACCCGAATTCAGCTATCGCAGCGAGTTTCTCAAACGCTGGTACGCGGCGGACATGAAGCCGCCGCAGGTGGATGTCGCCGCGATTGCAGCGGCGAACCGCGACAACGATCAGCGCCGCGCCGCGTTGAACGCTCGAATGAACGAGCTCCGGACGAACCTCGCAGCGCTGACGGATCCGGTCCGCGCCAAACTGCTGGCGGCAAGACGCGGCGATGAAGCCGGGATGACGCCGGGGACGTCCGGGACACCTGACCTGCGGCCATACGCCGTCTGGGACTTCGACGGTGACTTGCGCGAGCCGCTGCATGGGCTCGATCTGACGGCGCATGGCGAGGTGAAGTTTGAAAACGGCGCCGTGGTGCTGGAGCAATCCTTTTTACAGAGCAAGCCGTTGCCGATGGAGCTCAAGGCCAAGACGATGGAGGTCCGCTTTCGGATTGCGAACCTGGACCAGCGCGGCGGAGGCTTGATGACGCTGCAAGGCCCCGGCAATTTCTTCGACGCGATCGTGATTGGCGAGCGCCAGCCACGACATTGGATCTCGGGCAGCAACAATTTCCAACGCACGGAGGACTTTCCCGAATCCACTCCCGAGACGGTCACCGATCAGCCGCTGCATCTGGCGATGGTCTACGCCGAGGATGGAACCACAACGCTCTATCGGAACGGCGAGCCTTATGGCAAGCCTTTTCAAAAGGGGGCGGCTAGCTTTCCCAAAGAGGCCAGCAGCGTGCTGTTCGGACTGCGGCATCTGCCTGCGGGCGGCAATCGGCATCTGTCCGCCACGATTGATCAGGCGCGGTTGTACGATCGGGCTTTGACCATCGAGGAAGTTCAAGCAGCGGCGCGCGGGTTGGACTACGTCTCTCCGCAGCAGTTGGCTGACGCGATGAGCGATGAGCAACGCGCCGCTTGGGAGCAGCTCACGAAGTCGCTCCGCGAGGCCGAGGAGGAGCTTGGCAAGGTGCCCGCCAATCGCGATCCCCAGCAGGTGGCGGAGCAGGCGACGCGGCAATTCGACGAGTCCGTGCGGCGACAGCTGCGCGACGTGCACTTTCGCCGGGTCCCCGCCGCAGATCCTCGTTATGGCGGCGTCGTCACCAACGCCGCCATGCTCAGCATGACTTCGGGCCCCAACCGCACGCATCCCGTGGCTCGGGGCGTGTGGATTGTCGAGGTGATCTTCAACGACCCGCCCCCGCCTCCACCGAACGATGTGCCACCGCTGAACGAGGACGCGGGCGACAAGGACCAAACGATTCGTGAAAAATTCGCGGCGCATCGCGAGAACCCCTCGTGCGCCGGCTGCCACGCGAAGCTCGATCCGCTCGGGTTCGCCCTTGAGAATTTCGACCTCACCGGCCGCTGGCGAGACCGGTACGCCAACGGCCGCGAGGTGGATGCGAGCGGCAAGCTGCTTCGATCTCACGAGTTTGCCAACATCACTCAGTTCAAGTCAGCCTTGGTTCAAGAGCAAGCGCGCTTTGCGAAGGCTTTCACCGGGCACTTGCTCAGATACGCGATGTCGCGCGAGCCCGAGCCGATTGACACGTTAACGGTCGACGAGATCGTGCGAGCGACCGAGCCCGCCGGCCACCGGCTCAAGTCGCTCGTGCGTGAAGTTGCCTTGCGCGTCGAGTGACGTAGTGCAGGCTGCCAGCCTGCAACCAGTGGCTCAAACCACAACTATTACAGGCTGGCAGCCATTGCCACGAGCCTGCAAACCTTTTGTCGTAGTGCAGGCTGCCAGCCTGCAATCTGTGGCTCAAACCACAACCATCACAGGCTGGCAGCCTGTGCCACGAGCCTGCAATCTGTGGCCAAAACCACAACCACCACAGGCTGGCAGCCTGTGCCACGTGCTGAATCGCACATCGACCGCCTCGTCGGCAGCGCATGTGCGGGTTGTGAACAGCCGATCCACAAGCGGCGAACGCGTCAGTGCGTGTGCCGCGGCGCGGCTGGCCCGCGAGTTGCACACCAGATGCAGTGTGGCGCGGATATATGGGTCCGTCGCGCAATCCCTTCTCCGAGGTGAGTGACCATGAGCAAGTTGTCCCCCTCCGATCAGGGCACTGTCGACTATGCCGCGTGGCGCGAGTTGATGGTGCAGAACCAACTCGAGAGCCGCGGCATTCTCGATCCCGAGGTGCTTGAGGCGATGCGCCGAGTGCCTCGCGAGCAGTTTGTGCCGGTGGAGGAGCGTGACGCGGCCTACGAGGACCGACCGCTGCCGATCGGCTTCGGCCAAACCATCTCCCAGCCGTTCACGGTGGCGTACACAATCGAGGCGCTGCAGCTGCGCGGCGTCGAACGAGTGCTCGATGTCGGCACGGGATCGGGGTATGCCGCCGCCGTGCTATCCTTGCTTGCCAAGGAGGTGCACAGTGTCGAGCGGATTCCGGAGTTGGCCGAGCAAGCTCGCACCCGCCTCAAGACGCTCGGCTACAACAATGTGGAGGTGCACGTCGGCGACGGCACACTGGGGCTGCCCGAGCGAGCGCCGTTCGATGCGATTCTCGTGTCCGCGGGTGCGGCACAGCTTCCCACTCCTTATTTTGAGCAACTATCCGACCAGGGTCGGATAGTCATCCCTGTGGGAGAGGTCGAGTCGAGCCAAGACCTGCTGCGGTTCACGCGACATGGCGATGAGCTGCGGGAGGCAAACCTGGGACTGTTTGCGTTCGTTCCGCTGATAGGTGAATACGGCTGGCGGGGGTGACAGCTTCCCGGCACGAGCGCGGCCTGTAAAGATGGGAGCGACATTCGATGAAAGCGATTGAGATCACTGCGGCGGCTCAACCTCCCATGGATTCCACGGCGGTCGAGTATGTGGAGCGGAAGGGAAAGGGCCACCCCGACACGATCTGCGACTCCGTGATGGAGTCGATCGCGGTCGAGTTGGCGGCGATGTATGTGCAGAACGCCGGCCGCGTGCTGCACTACAACATCGACAAAGGGCTGCTGGTCGCCGGGCAAACGGCGCCGAAGATCGGCGGGGGCGAGGTGCTGGCGCCCATGCAGCTCTACGTGGGCGATCGCGCGACCGACATGTTGGACGGC
Source organism: Planctomycetales bacterium (assembly GCA_020426845.1). Lineage (GTDB taxonomy): Bacteria > Planctomycetota > Planctomycetia > Pirellulales > Pirellulaceae > JAGQPF01. The sequence goes on along the minus strand of JAGQPF010000093.1, from coordinate 22,056 downwards.
CGGCCGCTGCCGGTGGCGGAGGTCGTCGAGTCGACGGCGCGCCGTTGGTTTCGGGAGCACTTGCGGCATGTCGACCCGCAACAACATCTCGAGGTCCGAAACAAGCTGCGCCCCGGGTCGGCCGAGTTGGTCGGCATCTATTCCAGCGACCGGTTGGTGGCTAATGACACCTCGGTGGGGGTCGGCTTCGCTCCGTTGTCCGAGACCGAGAATCTGGTCCGCGCCGCCGAGCACTTTTTGAATTCGGACCCATTTAAGCACGACTTTCCGGAGATCGGCGAGGATGTGAAAGTGATGGGGATTCGCCGCGGCCGAAAGCTCCATCTGACCGTCGCCGCCGCGTTCATCGATCAGTTTATTTGGGAGGCCGCTACCTATTGGCACCGCAAGGAAGCCGTCCGCGAAACCTTGGCCAACTTCCTACGATCCAAACTGCATCGGTTGGACGAGATCGACGTCGCCATCAACGCGCTCGACAATCCGGAGGTGGGCGAAGATGGGATGTACCTGACCGTGCTGGGCACCTCCGCCGAAAGCGGCGACGGCGGGCAGGTTGGCAGAGGCAACCGGGTGAACGGCCTGATCAGCCTCTGTCGCCCGATGACCTTGGAGGCGGCGGCCGGCAAGAACCCGGTGAGCCATGTGGGCAAGATCTATAACCAACTGGCCCACCAACTGGCAGATCGCATCTATCACGCCTCGCCGGCCATCGAGGAGACCAACGTTTGGCTCTGCAGCCAGATCGGCCGCCCATTGGACGAGCCCTGGCTCGCGAGCGTGCAGCTATCGCTCGCGTCCGACGCCACGTTGGCCGATGTGCAGGCCCTGGTCGAAGACGTAGTGCGTCAAGAGCTCGACGACGTCGCCAACTTCACGCAACGGCTCTCACGCGGCGAACTGCCCGTCTGCTGAGATGAAGTGAAGTTTGCCGCGCAATGATTTGCCTGAATGCTTTCCGGCAGGGGAATCATACAGACCGAGTGAACCATCCGGATTGATCGGATGCTGCGTGAAAGACGCCGAGAACTGTCACAAAGCTGTCCGAGTATTCGAACAGAATGACGTAAGGGAATCCGTTTACCAAGGCGGCACGCTGCTGGTCATGAACACGGGCAAAGGACTCAGGCCTCTCGGCGATGGCATGGAGCCGATCGCGGATCGCATCACGAAATCGCTTGCCGACTCTGTCAGAGATCTCGTCGAAGTAGGCGGTAGAACTCGAAAGGTCTTCGACTGTTTGTGGGTGAACGCGAAGCTGGCTAGCCATCGACCCGTCGCCACAGTTCCACTTCGTCGATGGCGATGGAAGGGGTAGCCTTTAACTCCGCCGAGCGCCGTGATGACTCTTTGAGAAGGTCTGCAGGGATTTCAAGCGGTTCATCAGACGCCGCGATGTCGTTCCAGAGCTCTGTTACGATCCGCAATTTTTCGGCGGCGGAGAGGTCTTTGAGATGAGACACGTCGATGCTCATTGGTTGGGGTGCTCCCATATTGTTGGCCCTTAGTCCTCGCGCTTAATTCTACTCGAGGGTTTGAGTTTCGGCTATTCCGCGATATTCCGCCGGTGATACGCCAGCAACATTGCTGGGTGGAGCAGTCTTAAAATGGCGAAAACCTTCCGCTCCAACGGCCTGCTTGCCGTTGGCACGTCACAGCACGTCGCGGAGGAATTGGCCGGTGTGGGATGCCGCGCATGCCGCTACTTCTTCGGGTGTGCCGGAGGCGATGAGTTGGCCGCCCTTGTAGCCTCCCTCGGGGCCCAAGTCGATGACGTAGTCGGCGGTTTTGATGACGTCCAGGTTGTGTTCGATCACGATCACCGAGTGGCCGCTGTCGACCAGCCGGTTGAGGCTCGATAGCAGCCGGTCGATGTCGGCGAAGTGCAGGCCCGTGGTCGGCTCGTCGAGGATGTACAAGTTGTGCTTGCCTCGCTTTAGCTTGCCAAGCTCGGCGGCCAGCTTCACACGCTGCGCCTCGCCGCCGGAGAGGATCGTCGAGGGATGGCCGAGCTTCAGGTAGCCGAGCCCCAGCTCGTTCAGCACCTTCAGCTTGCGGGCAATCGTCTTGTGGTCGCCGAAGAACTCCGCGCCGTCCTCAATCGACATGTCCAGCACGTCCGCGATGCTCTTGTCTTGATAGGTCACCTCGAGCGTGTCGGAGTGGTAGCGTGCCCCTTTGCACGTCGGACAAACCACCTCGACATCCGGCATGAACGACAGCTGCGTGGTGATGGAGCCTTCGCCCGAACACTCCTCGCAGCGTCCGCCCTTGACGTTGAAGCTGAACGTCGAGGCGGTGAAGCCACGGCGTTGGGCGTCGTCCGTGGCCGCGAACAACTTGCGAATGTCATCGTAGATGCCGATGTAGGTCGCCGGATTGGAGCGTGACGAGCGGCCGATCGGCGATTGGTCGATGTCGATGACGTCACTGACATACTCGTGTCCCGTCAGCTCGTCATGATCGCCCGAAAGCACGCGGCTGTCCTGCAACAGGGACACCAGCTTCTTCTGCACAATCGCATGGATCAGCGAGCTCTTGCCCGAGCCGGAGGCGCCGGTCACGCAGACGAACTGCTGGAGCGGGATCACGACGTCGATGTTCCGCAGGTTGTTGTGCCGCGCACCGCGGACGGTGATCGCCTGGCCGTTCCCGGTTCGCCGGCATTGGGGGCCGCGAATCGCTCGGCGTCCGCTGAGGTAAGCGCCGGTCAGCGACCGCTGGTCCGCCAGAATCTCCGCCACGGTTCCCGAGGCGACGACCTCGCCGCCGTGCACTCCGGGACCTGGGCCGATCTCGATCACGTGATCCGCCGCGCGGATCGTCTCATCGTCGTGCTCGACCACCACGACCGTGTTGCCGAGATCGCGGAGGCGCTTCAACGTGTCGATCATCTTGACGTTGTCTTTGGGATGCAGCCCGATGCTCGGCTCATCGAGCACATACAGCATTCCCATCAACCCCGATCCGATCTGCGACGACAGCCGAATCCGTTGCGACTCGCCGCCCGACAGCGTAGAGGAGCCGCGATTCAAGTTCAGATAGTCCAGGCCGATGGCGATCAACAGCTCCAACCGGGTGGCGATCTCTTTGACGATTGTCTCGCAAACGGCCTGCTGCTTGGGCTCGGGCGCCACGGACCGCAGATACTCCAGCAGCTGTGCCAAGTGCATCTGCCCGATCTCGTGGATGCTGCGCCCGTGGACTCGCACCAGCCGGCGAGTTCGCTTGAGCCGCGTCCCTTCGCACTCGGGGCATGGATACTCGACCATCACCTTCTTCAGGTACTCGTCCATGCCGGCGTTGGACGTGCCTTGCTTGCGGTACCAGCGATAGTTGTGCTCGAGCTGGTTGACGATGCCGTTGTACTTGATCTGCTTGCCGGCGTGCTGGTCGCCGGACTTGGCGCCGGGCGGCAGCACCACCTCGAACTGCTCGCCTTTGGTCCCATAGAGCAGGATGTCGACGTGCTTTTTCGCGAGCTGTGAATACGGGACGTCGAGCCGGAAGCCGTAGTGCTTCGCCAGGCTGTGCAGGATCCGCCCGCCCCAGCTGTCGCGATTGTTGCTGATCGCCGCTTTGACGAAGGCCCCGTCGTTGAGCGAGCGGCTCGGGTCCGGGACGAGCAACGCCGGGTGCACTCGCATCGATGTCCCGATGCCGCCACAGGTTGGGCAGGCGCCCGCGGGGTCGTTGAACGTGAACTGCGCCTGGTTCATGTCGCCGGCCACCATCCGGTGACGCTTGCAGCCGAAGCCTTCGTAAAACGCCTTAAGCTTGGGCGTGAGCCGAGCGGGACGCGTGATGTGGAAACTCAGCAGCCCGTCGCCCAGCTTGAGGCCGTGCTCCAGGGATGTGGTGATCTGGGAGTCGATGCCTCGGGCGATCACGAACGAATCGACGACCGCCTCGATCGTGTGCTCCTCGTCCTCATCCAGCTCGATGTGGTCGCCCAGATCGCGCAGCTCGCCGTCGATTCTCGCGCGGCGATAGCCGTTGACGCGAATCTGCTCCAGCAGATACTCGTAGTCCTCGCCGTAGATCTTGAAGACGGGCGCCCGCACCTCGACTTCGGTTTTCTCGGGTAGCGACAGCAAGTGCTCGGTCATCTGGTACGCGGAGCGAACCACCAGCGGCTCGTCACAGCTCGGGCAGTGAGGCGTGCCCATCGTCGCGAACAGCATCCGCAAGTAGTCGCTGATGTCGGTCATGGTTCCGACCGTCGATCGCGGGTTGGAGCCGGTCGTCTTCTGGTCGATCGAGACGACGGGCGACAAGCCGTTGACGAAGTCGACATCGGGCTTCTTGAGCTGCCCGATAAATCGCTTCGCAAAGGTCGACATTGACGCCAGCAAGCGGCGCTGCCCCTCGGCATAGACGGTGTCGAACGCCAAGGACGACTTGCCCGATCCGCTGACGCCCGTCACCACCACTAGCTTGTCGCGAGGAATCTCGAGGCTGACGTTCTTGAGGTTGTTCTCTCGTGCGCCTTGGACTTCGATGGTGGTTCGCATGATGTGGCGCAGGCTCGTAGCACAGGCTGCCAGCCTGTGTTGGTTGTGAGGCACAGGCTGCCAGCCTGTGATGGGGTTGGTTCTAGCCGCAGGTTGCAGGCTGGCAGCCTGCACCACGACAGGCTGCCAGCCTATGTTGGTTGTGGTTTTAGCCGCAGGTTGCAGGCTGGCAGCCTGCACTACGACAAGTAGTACGCAGGCTCTTCTGCCGACTCGTGGCTGCGTTTGGTCAGCTTAAACGGAGCGGACAGCTTTTGCAGCTGTCCCTCGCGCTCGAGCCACTCGCAGGCCGACTCGAGGTGCCAGGGGTAGACCTGAGTGAAGGCGAAGTGGTCGCCGATTTCGGAGAGCGGCACGACGCGATCCTGCTTCTTCAGGTAGGAGAGCAGCGGGCGCAGGTGCTCGGCGTAGTGCTGTCGGAGGTAGTCGTCGATCGCGTCCAGAGCGGCGCGCAGGGTCTTGCGGCTTTTGCGTTTGGCGAGCACTTCGTCGTAGATGGCCTGAAACAGCTCGGGCGCGAGCTGTCTGGCTCGATAGATCACCACGTCCTCGCAGATCTCGCCGGCGCGGATCACTTCGGTGTAGCCGATGCTGTGGGCGGCGCTGAGGATCTGCTGCTGCGCGAGGTCGATGTCGCCTCGTTGCTCCAGCAGCTTGCGGGCCTCTCGTAGCGCGTAGAAGGTCCAGGTCGAGAACATCAGCAGCTCCCGCTCCTTGTCCTTGACCGCGACCGTGTTCGCCTGCTTGAACCAGCCGTCGATTGAGGGATCACGGCTGTAGACGATCTCCCGAGTCTCGAAAAAGTTGCAGGAGAAGGCGGTCCGCGACGAGCCTTCGACCATCTGTTTGAAGCGGCTCCGCGGGATCAGCTCGGCATGAATATTGACGCCGTTCTCCACCAGCGTGCGAAACAGCCGCTCATCGGCGCCATCGCTGCGCAGTCGTCGGCTGACGCCATCGGCCTCGATCACCCAGACTCCGATCGACTCGCGCCGCCAGATGGTCTCCCGCGATAGGCTGCCGACCAGCACGACCGCCAGCACGTAGCGATCTTCGGCGACTCGCTCGAGAAACTGAGCTAGCGCCGCGCCATACCGCTCGGCCTTCTCGTCGTCCCTTTCGTCGTCCTTTTCGCTGCGACTCGCCATGAAGGTGCTCCTGGTTTTAAGAGGCTGGGAGGAATTCTAGCAACAGGCCTGTCCGCGTTAAGTTGGCCAAGAGCCTTGCTGGAATTCTGACGTCCTTGGGTGGGGCATCGCGCCGGACTGCAATCTGCAGTGTCATTCGAAGCGGTTCGTGCGGGTTGTCCGAACTTTCGTCATAGTTTAGACCTTTGATCGCCTCGCCATAGACGTCGATAAACTGGTCGATTAGGCCGATGATGTCGTCCATATTGCCTGAGTCAGTAACCTGGATCTGATATGCGTTGTAGTGATACATCCAGTACGAGGGACCACGTCCCTCGAGGTGGCGTTGGATCACCTCCGCAGGGCAGTGCTGTATATCGATCAAGGACCTTGTGACTTGCATTGGCGATCGAATTGGTTTCAGGCAATGAAAATGAATCTGGTGGTGCGACTCGTCAGAGTCCTCGGGCAAATTCTTGCGCAACGGATGGTGGGCAATTGAACGGATCGCACCACCCGGGGCGACGCTTCGCTTGCCCCGGGCTTCGGTGAGGAAGGCCTTCGGCCTTCGGTCAGTTGCCCTTGTGGCCGAAGTGCCTCTCAGGCCATTCATCGTCGATTATTCAGCTGCGCTGGGCCCCAGGGTAAACCACAATCCGATCGTCACGGAAGCCAGGATCATCCCGAGAGAAAACGCTGGCCAGAAGCTCAGCCCGAGCCGTTGAGAGGCCGCCAGCGGGACGAAGAATGGCAGGCCCAGCGGCACAAGCACCAAGGTCTCGCGGGCCAGCAGGGAAATGGCCCTGAGATCCTGGCTCTTCTGCCAAACGGCTACAAACGCAACGATACTGACGATGGGCAAGGTCAGCAAAAGTGCCCCCAGTCGCGGATAGCGATCGGAGATCTCGGTAACACCGGCTACCACCAGCCCGGCAATGATCGCTCGCAACCACATGCTGCGCATCCTCAATCTTAGTGGACGTAACCGAGGGATGTCTCTGGCGCCCAAGAGAACCTCCGACTTGTGGTGACTTGCCACAAGTCGGAGAAAGTTCCCAATGGGTTACTCGACGCTCACCGGAACGTCGAAGGTGGCCTCCTCGCCATCCGCCGGGACGATACGGAAACGGATTAGCAGCGATTTTGCCTCTTGGGGGATCATCAGGCCGCCTTGTGCGTAGTGAGCTGGCTCCTCACTGGTTGTCGGCTCGTAAACGGTGGGGACCTCCTTGGCGAGCACCGTCGCTCCGTCCGCGCTGACCAGAGCGTTGAACACTTTGGCATCGGCGACGGGCTCGCCATTGCGAGTGATCGACACTGCCGGCTCGACTTCCTCCCCCGCGTGCAGATGCTTGCCGTGGTGTCCGAGCTTGATCACCAGGCCAGCGTGCTGCCGCGGTTCGCCTTCCCAGACGAGGGCATCGTCTTCGCCGTGACTGTGGCCGTGGGCGTGTCCATGACCTGCTGCCTCCTCTTTGAAGTTGCCGGCATAGGGAGTCTCGCCGATAACGCCGCTGATCGTCCCTTCGTACTCTTTGACGGTGGCGAGCCCTTCATGTTGGCCAACAAAGCGGGACGCCTTGCCCTCCCCTTCGCCTTCCAACGGGGCTGGCAGAAGGTCCGCCTGCAACTGCGGGTCTTTGATGGTCAACAACACGGACTCCGCCGCGATCGGCTCCGGAGACTTTTCATCGCTGCCGAGGATGTAGACCGTGGCCTCCTGCTTGCCGTGGTCGACGGTGAACTCGACGTGGTACTTGCCGCCGCCCCAGTCGGCGACCGTTCCGCCGTGCGGACCAGCCGCGTGACCATGTCCGCCCTCGCCGTGATCGTGGCCGCCGGGACCGTGGTCGTGTCCGTGCTCAGCCTCGGTCGATGCGTTGGACGGTTGAGTCGGCTGAGGCGGCGACTCGCCTCCACAACCCAGCACACCGATAATCGCAAACGCTGTCGCGACAGTCCAAGCACTTTTCAATGACATCTTCATGGTCATCCTTTCCGGAAAGACAGAGGGGAATCCGATTCAAAGTTGGGGATTAGTAGGTCGGTGAACGAGTTGTTAGTGAACGAGCTCCACTTCCACGTCCTGTTCTTGGGCCAGATGGGCGGCAACTCTGCCGCTGAACGCCCAAAAGAGTCCGGGATGGATGAGGAACTCGCAAAAGGTCGAAGTGATGAGTCCGCCAAGAATCACCGTCGCAACGGGGTAGAGAATTTCTCGCCCCGGCTCCTGGCCGCCTAGCACGAGCGGCAGCAGTCCGATCCCAGCAGTCAATGCGGTCATCAGGACCGGCGCGAGACGCTCCAGGCTTCCGCGCAGGATCATCTGTTTCGTAAACTCCTCGCCTTCCTCCTTCATCAGATGAAAGTAGTGCGTGACGAGCAGGATGCCGTTGCGCACCGCGATGCCGCCCAGCGAAATGAAGCCCACCAGGCTGGCCACCGTGAGCGATTGTTGCGTAATGACGAGAGCAAGCACGCCGCCGATAAACGCGGTCGGCAACGCGTTCAAAATCTGCAGCACCACGCGGACGGACGGGAACAGCAACATCAGGACCACGAACATGCCCACGACGGAAACGCCGGCGAGAATCAGAATCGTCCGTGTGGCTCGCTGCTGACTTTCGAACTGCCCCCCATATTCGATGAAGTAGCCTTCCGGCAGATCGAGCTGTGCGTTGACGCGGCTCCGAATCTCCGTCACGGCGCTCGCAAGGTCGCGTCCGCGGGTATTGCAGCGGATCACCATTCGCCGGCGAGCATTCTCGCGGTTGACGGCGTTAGGCCCCGCGCCGGGGCCGATGTCCGCCAACTCCCGCAGCTCGATCTGGCCACGCCCATCCGGCAGATCGATCCGCAGGCGGCCCAAGTTGGCATAATCGGTTCGATAGTCTTCTTCCAGTCGCACGAGCAGGTCGAATCGGCGCTGTCCTTCGAGCACCTGTGAGACCACGGTGCCCTGCAGCGCGGTTTGCAGCACGTTCGCCACGTACGCCCGCGTCACGCCATGAAACGCGAGCTCCTCGGTGCGAAGCCGAATGTGCAACTCTTCCGTCTGTTGAATCGGCTCGATGACCGGCGGCGTGATGCCGTCGATGGGCTGAATCGTTGTCCTCACCCGTTCGGAGAGCTCCTGCAGCTTGTCGAGATCGTCCCCGAAGATCTTGATGGCGATTTGAGCGTAAACGCCGGAGACCATGTGACTGATGAGGTGTGCCAGTGGCTGCTCGACTTCGATCGAGACCCCCGGCACTTCCTCGCCAAGTTCATCCAGCAGCTGCTTGAGAATCTCCTCTCGCTCATGCTGAGCTTCGGGGTTCATGCTGAGGATGTATTCGCCGGCATTGACCGGCGAGGCATGTTCATCCATCTCGGCGCGGCCCGTTCGACGGACGAAGTGCAGAATCGCTCCATCCGGGTTCTCCGCGGACTTCTGCATGGAGCGGAGCTTGTGGTCGATCAAGCCGGATGTCTGGTTCGAGGCCTGCAGTGAAGAGCCCGGCGGGAGCGTGACATTGATCTGCACGCTCCCTTCGTCGAACTCCGGCAGGAAATTCTTGCCGAGTTGCGTCATCTGCCAGCCTGCAAACGCAACCGCCACCCAGGTCGCCAGCAGCAGCGATTTCGGCGCCGCCATGCTGAGCTGAATCAGGTGGCTAGCGAGCTGCTTCAAGACTCGCAGCAGCAATCCGTCTCGATCCCCATGAGTCGCCTTGGACTGCGGCAACAGATAATACGACAACACGGGGGTCACGGTCAGCGAGACCGCAAGCGAAGCGAGGATCGAGATGATGTAGGCCATGCCCAGTGGAGTGAAGAGCCTGCCTTCCACACCGGAAAGGGCAAACAGCGGGAGAAAGACGAGAATGACGACCGCCGTGCCGAAGACGATGGAGGAACGGATCTCCTTGCTGGCCTCGTAGACTACTTGGATAGCCGGTCGTGGATTCGGACCGGAGTTGTTTTCCTTGAGTCGCCGGAAGATGTTTTCGACATCGACGATCGCATCGTCGACCAGCTCACCCATGGCGACCGCCAGCCCTCCCAGCGTCATGACGTTGATCGAGAGTTGCGTTCCCGATAGCCAGCCGATGAGCCGAAACGTCAATGTGGTGATCACCAGTGACAGCGGAATGGCAGTGAGCGTGATAAATGTCGTGCGGAAATTCAGCAGGAACAGAAACAACACGATGACGACGAGCACGGCGCCGATGACGAGCGCTTCGCCCACGTTGAAGATGCCGCGATCGATAAAGTTGCGCAACTGGAACAGCTCCGAGTTGACGGCGATGTCCGCAGTCAGCGAGGCTTCCGAGTCCGCGAACGCCAGTTCCAGCCGGTCGGTCAGATCCCGAGTGTCAACGTGGGGCTGCTTCACGACGGTAAAGACGACTCCCGGTCGCCCGCTGATGCTGCCGTCCCCACGTTTGACCGCCGCGCCTTCCACCACGTGAGCCACCTGCTCCAGCAGGATCGAGCGATCCTCGTGGAACTTGACGGGAATCTGGCGCAGGTCGTGCAGCACTTGGTATGGCTCGGGGCCCAAGCGGCCGAGAATGCGAATCGGGCGTTCGGTCTCCCCTTTGATGGCAAAGCCGCCGCTGGTGTTGATGTTGCTCGCCTGCAGCGCTTGCTCCACATCCTGCAAGGTGATGTCATACTCCAGCAGCGCGGCAGGATCGATTCGAACTTGATACTGCTTCTGATCGCCTCCCATGATGAACGCCTCGGCGACCCCGGTGACCTTCAAGATTCGGGGGCGAATCACCCAGTCGGAGACCGTTCGCAGCGAGAGCTGCCTTGCCGCATCGGTCGGGAACTCCACTTCGTGACGGTGGCCAGCGATGGTGACAGTGGCCCAACGCGACTCGCCTGTGGCGTAGACTTCGCTGGCCTCGGGCGCACTCTGCCACTCAAACGAGTCGACCTCGACTTGTTCCCAGCTGTCGACGCGATTCCGCTGCGTCGGTTTCCAGACGGCATGAGCCGGCGACTCCCCCTCGGAGCTTGTCAATTCGACAAGCATGCCGGTCTTGCCGATGGGGTACAGTTCGCCGCCGCGTGGTCCCTGCCGCCGATAGATCCCCGCGACGACGATCTGCCCCATGATGGAGGCCGGGGGCGTCATCTGCGGCAAAACTCCTTCGGGCAGAATGCCGCTTAGCGTCGCCAAGCGTTCCTGCACCGTCTGTCGGGCCGCGCGAATCTCGGTGTCCCAATCGAACTCGATGTAGATCACGTTCAACCCGGCCGTGGACTGGCTCCGAACCGCTTGAACTCCGGCCGCGCCAAGCAAGGCGACTTCGATCGGCTGAGTGACGAGCGTTTCAACTTCCTCGGTCGCCAGGCCGGAGCACTCGGTGATGATGATCACGCGCGGCCGGTCCAGGTCGGGAAAGACGTCAATCGGCAGCTGGGTGCCGAGGTACGAACCGTACCCGAGCATGGCGATGGCCACCACCATGACCAGCATGCGGTATCTCAAGGCAAAACGAATGACGGCATTCAGCATGACGGCGGTTTCCTACAACGCATTTCAAAATCTTCCCGATCGGCAATCGGGTTGACAAAACCAGCAGAAAAAACTGCCTTCGATTGCGCCAGGGAAGGTTTTTGAAATGGCCTCTAATGAGCGGCATGGACGGTGCCGTCCGCGTGAACGTGAACATCAGCCCGCACGCCGCTGGCCGCTTGAGCCTTCAGAACGCGGTTCAATGAAGCGGCCGAGTTCTGAGCGAGAAACAGCCCCGGCGTGACGCTGCCATCATTGGCGATCACGATGCTGGTGCGGTCTTCGTGGAGCACATGCACCGCAAGCCGGTTAAACAAGTCGCCGTTCTGCTGAAAGACAAACGCCTCGGGCCCCTCGCGCACGACTCCGTCACTGGGCAGCACAAGCACGTTCTGCATCTCCTCGACCGGAACGTGCAGTCGCACCCGCTGGCCTGGCCGAAAACGCCAAACGAGGAACGTCTCGCCTCGTTTCCGGTAGGTGCGGGACTGATTCGTGAGCGGGATGAAGAAATCGAACGTACGGTTCTCGGCATCGACCGTGTTGGCAAGAAAGCGAATCTCGAACCGCTGATCGATCGTCGGCCAGCCCAGCGGGTCGTCCTCGGCGAACTCGATCGTGACTGGCCACCCTTGTTGAGCAGCTCGCTCCAGCCAAGGAGCTTCCCGCTTGAAGGCGTGGCCCTCGACATACAATTCGCTGTGGTTGGCCAGCATGGCCAGCAACTGGCCCGCTTGCACCTGCTGGCCGAGCTCGACTTCGAGATCATGCATCTCGTAGGCCTGAGGTTCCCCGGCTGGCTTGCCCTGCGACTCCGCATCGGTTGACGACGTTTCCGTTGGCGGATCGATGCGAGCCAACGGCGGGGCAACGACGTCCACGGTCGAAACAAATTTTCCGGAAGCAATCTGTTCAATCTGTTCCGGCGCCAACCCGCGAGTCAACAAGTCCTGTCGGTGGGCCTGGATCAGCGCCTGCTGACGACTAATCTGATTGTTGAGCTCGATCAGCCTTGCCTGAGGGACGCCGCCGGACTGAGCGAGCGGCGACAGACGCGCATGCTCGGCCTTCAACAATTGAATCTCATTGGTTGCCGCAAAGAACTCCTTTTGCGTGTTCTGCAAATATTCGCTGAAGAGGTGAAGCGTGAACAGGCGATCGCCGGGGTGAACCGTTTCTCCCGGAAACGCATGAATCCCCTTGATGACGCCCACCGCCGGAGATGTCACGCCCCGATCGGACTGCCCTGGCCGATCAACGATCGAACCGGGAATCTGAATCGTGCGCCAATACGTCTGAGCTCGCGCTGCTCTGGAGACGAGCCCCAGATTCCTGCGGGCTTGTTCCGAAAGTTTCAGCACCTTCGGCTCTTCGGCAATCGGAGCCTCATCCGCATGGCTTTCGGTTGACGTCGTCCCAGTGAGAACTCGTGGCCAGCGGTTGCGCGTCTGATACGCAACGATCGCAATCCCGCCGACTAAAGCGATCGCGAACAGAATCCGCAGAGATTGGGGAATACGCATACGATGCTTCCGCGTTTTTAGCGTCGTGGCACAGGCCGACAGCCTGTGATGGTTGTGGATTTAGCGGCAATTTGCAGGCTGGCAGCCTTCGTGGCACAGGCTGCTAGCCTGTGTTAGCGTCGCTTTGGCCGCTTTGCAGGCTGGCAGCCTGCACTACGACAAGCTCGTTGCCGCAGGCTCGTGGCACAGGCTGCCGGCCTGTGATGGCTGTGGATCTAGCCGCAGTTTGCAGGCTGGCAGCCTGCACTACGACATGCTCGTTGCCGCAGGCGTCGTGGCACAAGCTGCCAGCCTGTGATTAGCGCCGCGTTGCAGGCTGGCAGCCTGCACTACGAGAACATCAACAGCGAATGCAGAGCAATTGCAGAAAGAGCGCGCACTTCGGGCGCGAGAGTGCCGGGGCGTCGGCTAATTCGTCGTCTGTCCAAGCCCATCCCACGTGCGACGTGGAGATCGACCCGGCCAACATCGACGCCAGTTCGCACGACGGCACTGGCTTGACAGAAGTGGCCACAAGTCCGTCCGGCGAAAGATAGACGGCGCCGTCGTCGTGGATGGGAGCTCCCTCGTCCGACGACTCATGGGAGATATCAACTGGAGCGTCATCATGATGATGAGTCGCTCCATGATGGTGGTGGCCAAGGTCCAGATGGACATGCGGGGAAGCGTGCTGCCCTGTTCCGTCCAACGGGGATGGGTGTGCATGCGAAAGCAAAGCCAAGCAGTGGCTCAGCAGCACCGTGCCGATCAGAAAGCAGGAGAAAATGCGACGCAAGGGACCACGCTACGATGTAGGATTGGGCGGATTTTGGAAGTATATGTCACATGCAGCACTTGTCAATCTGCGGGACTCCATCGTTGACAGCCCTCGGTTCGGTCTCTTGAGCCCTCGACTTCGCTGTTCTCTCTGCGGGATGGCTTGGAGCCGCATACTCCGCAGGGGGCCGTGTCTCTACAATGACCGAGATTCACTCACGTCGCAACTTCAGCCTCACCGTGCCATGTCTTTCCAGCTCCGAACCACTGTCGCATTCACACTCCTTGCTCACATCGTGTTTGGGCAGGTTTCCCTAGCCTCCGCCCAAGAGGGTGGGGCTTCACGAGCCTGGAAGAAGGCCGACCCGAATGCGACGAGCTACTTCGTGCCCCTTGGCGCCGGGCGGTGGACCGAGGTTTCCGAGCAAGGACAGTCATTCTCCTTTCAAGAAACGAAGCAGCTCGAGGACATCGTTGAGATCTTCGATCCGGGGCGGAACATCCGGATTCGCCTGGCAGCGGGACGCTCCGAGTTGTCCGTTGACGGGCGGCCCTTCGCCCGGTGGGTTGCCGGCTCGTGGCTGCCCGTGAGTCGGCTTCCGGAGTTTGCCCGACTGGAGCCGATTGATCACGTGGTCCGCTTGATCTACTTCGTGCCGACCGATCGCGAGCCAACAGCTAATTATCGGCAGAAGATTCGCTGCCTCATGGACTTTGTCAATTCGTTTTACCGCCAAGAGTTCAAGCGACGGGGCTGGCCCGATCGTGGCCTGCAGTTTCAACGCGATGGGCAAGGCGAGTTCGTGGTGCACTTCCTGCGCGGCAAACACAATGCCGCCCACTATTCAGGCAGTCCCCAATACGATGTGTACAAACAGATCGACGAGTTTGCCAAGGAGATTCCTCGCTCCATCGGCTCACCGGGGAATCACTTGATCGTCGGGTTTCTCGAAACTTATGACGCGGGGCCCCATGCGTTTGAATGGCCCGGGGGCGTGGCGTTGGGCGGCCAGCGTTCGCCCGATGGCGGGCTGGCCGTGTTCTCGTCGTGGATCTTAAGGGATGAGTTCTGTGCCACCGACGCGCAAGCTCAGCTCAAGCTGTTTCAGGACGAGACTCCGATGCAAGGCCGCACGGCGCTCGGCCATGGTCGCCCGAATTCACCTCGTTTCGAGTTTATCGAGGACGGCTTTGGCGCCGTGATCCACGAAGTGGGCCATGCGTTGGGGCTGCCGCATGACATCCGCGAGGACTCGCTCTACATCATGGCCAACGGCTTTCGGCAGTTGCGAGTCAATCTGACCGAGCCTCGATTCGGTGACCGGCATGTCCGATTCTCGGACGCGAACGCTAATTTTCTCCGCGTCTCTCGGCACCTTTCCGTGCAACAGGAGGGCGAGCTGGATCAGCAGCCGCCGGAGTTTCAGGCCACCGCCAAGCAGCTTGCGCAGGGCGGAGCGATTGAAGTGAGCTTCCAGGCCACCGACAACGCAGCTCTCGCTTGCTGGCAGTGCTATGTCCCCGCGTACGGCAGCATCATCGGCGGAGACGTGTTGAATGGCGCCAGCGCAACGCAGACGGTTCAGATCCCGTTGCTCAAGAACCGTGACGAGCCGATCACCACCGTGCAATTGCGTGTTGGCGATGCCGCGGGCAACTATTTTCAAACCGCCGTCGATGTCCAAGCGGCCGACAAGCGTTAGTTGGATGTTCTTGAACAGGCCAGCCAATCCGACAATCGGCAGCACATCACCAGTTGTCCGAGCGAATGTTCGCTGGTGTCCGGCAATTCCAGTTCCACGGCGGGCTGGTCATTTGCCTCTTCCAATGCGTAACGGGCTTCGCGTCGCTGCCGTTCCAGTTCGTCCCAGGCAGAGGTGCTCGAAACCTGCAGCGAGTCCTCGCGGCCGTTGCGGGCCGCCACGTGAATGACCAAACCGGGACGCGCAGCGGCGCCAATGCTTGGCGCCAGCAACCGCAGCCAAGGCTCCAGTGCGCGGCGCCACGCATGCCAGCTCTCCGAGCCGTCCTTCGCGAGTCGTCGCGCGGCGGCGAGACGGCGGACGGGACATGCCGCGTCGTTGGCTTGAAATGCCTCGAAAGCATCTCGCTGGCCTTCGAGCCAGCCAATAACATTCACGCCGGCCGCGGTCGCCGAGATAAGCGTGACGTCGCTCAGCAGTTTCGCGAGCGGCCCGGTGTCATATGGCGAATCAGGCGAATCAGGCGGCGCGAGTCGAAGGGGCTCATCCGCGCCACGTGTGCGAAGCACCTGCGAGGCCCAACGCAGCGGCGGCGGGGCGTGCCGCTCGGCCACTTCGGCAGTTTCAATCAGTGTCCAGCTCGGGGCGGAATCTCCTCCGCTTGCCAGCAGCCGCAGCAGCCCGGTGAGCGAGTCGTTGTCAACGCGTTCATCGACGAAGTGCAGTCGCGGACGCCCGCCTCGTTCACTGGCGGGCAAGCCGACAAACCCCGGTTCCTGACAAGATCGTGTCAGCGCCTTGGCGCCCTGAAGGCTGTCTCGGGCGCCAAGCACCACCAGGTCTCGACAACGAGCTCGCAGTTGCTTGGCGAGCGCGAGCTGCTTGGCGAGCCCGCTATGGCGACGGTCGGCGCGATACGCGGCCAGCATCCGCCCGGGCTTCGCCGCGAAGCAGGGCTCGGCTTCTGCCAGCGGGATCTGGCCCGCGGAAATTCGGCGCTCAAGCGGCGAGTTCTCCCAAAACTTCATCTGCGATCGTCACGACTCCAGCAACGATTGTCCAGTCATGGCGGCTGGCTTTTCCAGTCCCATCAGAGCGAGCACGGTGGGCGCGATGTCGGCCAACCTGCCGCCGCTGCGCAGGGTTTTCCCCCGTGAGTCGGGATCGACCACAATCAGGTCGACGTCGTAGGTCGTGTGCGCAGTGTGAGGACGTCCGGACTCGGGGTCCAGCATCTGCTCGCAGTTGCCGTGATCGGCGGTGATCACCAGCTTGCCGCCGCGCGCCAGCACGGCGTCGACCACTCGGCCGACGCAGTTGTCGACCTTTTGCACCGCTTGAATTGCGGCATCCAGCACGCCGGTATGCCCAACCATGTCGCCGTTGGCGTAGTTGATCAAAATGAAGTCGTACTTGCCCGACTCGATGGAGGCGAGCACGTTGACGGTCACCTCCTCGGCCGACATCTCGGGTTTCTGATCGTAGGTGCTTACATCCGTCGGCGATCGCACTTCCCAATCGTCTTCTTTATCGAACGCGCCGGGATGCGGCTGCTTGTCGGTCTTCGGGCTCTCTCGGTAGTCGTTGAAGAAGAAGGTGACGTGCGGCGCCTTCTCCGACTCGGCGATCCGCAACTGCGTCAAACCGTGCTTGGCCAAGGTCTCGCCCAGGATGTCGGGCATCTTTTCCGGCTTGTCGAAAATCACATGCGTGGGCAGCCCGGCTTCGTACCCGGTCATGGTGGCGAAGTAAAGATTGTCGAGCTTGGCGCCGCGATCGAAGCCGCCGCGCGGGACCTTGCTCCAGGCGTCGTCATCGAGCACGAACGCTTTGGTAATTTCGCGCGGGCGGTCGCCCCGGTAGTTGAAGAACACCACGGCGTCGCCGGGGCGGACGCGCTGCCAGTCGGCGACCTCGCCCGTGGCGGTAATGCTGACTGGCGTGATGAATTCGTCGCCGCGACGGCTGCCGTCGCTGGGAGTTTCGTAATAGGCCTCAATCGCCTCGGTCGCCGACGGCCTGGTGTGCGAGCTGCCTTGGGTCAGCAGTTCGTACGCGGGCTGAACTCGGTCCCAGCGGTTGTCGCGATCCATCGCATAGAAACGCCCAATCACGCTGGCGACTCGGCCGACCCCGTGCGTCTCCATCGCCGCCTCCAAGGTGGCCACGTAATCGCGGCCCCCGAACGGAGAGGTGTCTCGGCCGTCGGTGATCGCGTGCACTGCGACCTGTTCGCGCCCCAAGCCCTGCTGAGCGCAGAACTGAATCAAGGCGATGGCGTGCTGCAGGTCACTGTGCACTCCGCCGTCGCTGACCAGCCCGAGCAAATGCAAGTTGCCGCCGGTTTGCTTGACATGCGCCACGGCCTCGAGCAGCGTCGGCTTGGTAAAGAAGTCGCCCTGGCGAACCGAATGCGTGATTCGCATCAGTTCCTGCAGCACGATGCGCCCGGCGCCGATGTTCTGATGTCCAACTTCGCTGTTGCCCATGACGCCGTCGGGCAGGCCGACATCCTCGCCGGACGTCGCGATCGTGATCCACGGATATTCGCTCAACAGAGCGTCGCTGACCGGGGTGTCCGCCAACTCCACGGCGTTAAAGGCATGGTGCTCGGGATGCGGGTTTCTCCCCCAGCCATCGCGGACGATCAGCACGACGGGGCCCCGTGAAGAATTGGACATGGTGAGTTGGTTGGTCGTGAGAGGAGGTGGGAAGTATGGAAGTGGGAAGATGTGTCGCTTGGGGCAGGCCCAAGAACGAGTGCCCCGTCAACACTAAAACATTGGGTTGGCCGCCGCCCCAAGCTCGTGGCTCGCCACGACTTCGCGAGTTTTCCAACCCCAAGATTATGGCTTGACGGTCCACTAGCCGACTTCCGAGGTGAGCGGCACATGTGTTGCGAGGTGATGCGAACAGCGTCGCGTCCGGAGAATTGATTGTGAGCCGTTTGGCGGAAAGGTGTCAAGGCGGCGGCGCTTCGACACGCAGGTTCAGCCAATTGGCGTAGTCGAGCACGTCGAGCCGCTCGCCATAATCCACGACCAGCGCGACGCGGTTGGCGCCGCGCAACGACGCGGAGATCGGCGTCGGCGGATCGCCACCGCGAACCGCGCCGGACTCGGCTGCCACTTCCCAGCCGTCGGGCGTCTCCAGAAAAATGCGAAACGTGACGGCTCCGCCAGACCCCGCCGCTCGGTCGATGGCGACGTCGGCGCTCAGACGCTCCCACTTGCGATCGGGCGAACTGGCTGAGTCGGGCGAACCGAGCGAGTCGAGTGAATAGACCACGAACGACTGGCTGCAGACCCCCAACGCCTTGGAGTAGATCTGGCCATTCCAACGCGGCAGGCCGCCGAGTGCGTTGTGGTTTCGCTGTGCGGCGCGCTGCACCGAAAGGTAAGGAAGGTGGCGCTGCTCGGCCGGCTCGCGATCTGCGAGATAGGCGACCCGATCGTGCAACGGCCTGACGAGACAGAGCGATTCGAGGAAGGTCTGCCGAGGCAGCTTGGCCTCGCCGCCGCCGGCGAGTGACAGCTTGATCGCGTCGTCTTGTGGGGAAGCGTCGGTGACTGCCAGCAGTGAGCCATCGACGAACCCCAGCAACATCCGCGCTTTGACATCAGCCTGTGGGGCGCGGGGCCTGAGGCGGATGGCACGCACGCGATCATGAGCAACTTCGACCTCGCGCTGCCGCACCTTCAGTCGCCATGGCGGCAAGCCCCGGGCCGGCTGGTCAAATGCCCCGGCGGGATTTTGGGCCACGGGCGCGAGTGTCAACTCGCCTCGCACGATGTTGCCCTGATCCATCCAGACCTCGTCCCGATCCGACTCGCTCGAGCGGCGTAGTTGAGCCGCGAGTCGGTCTCGCGCCGCGGGATCGTCGGGCCCCGCGAAGATGGCGCCGGCCAGCGCGGCAATCGGCAGCTCGGCGCTGGTCCAGATCGGTTGGCGAGACGCGAAGCTCGTGGTGTCGGCGCCGATGCGCCAAACGCCAGAGTCGGTTCCCAGCAGTTCCGCAACAATGACACCCCCGTCGCGCAGCAGGAACTGTGGCTGCGACTCGAAGTCCCGCCGGACGCCCCACGAGACGATCGCTTCGAGTGGTTTGCGAAACTTCTTGCCATCCGCGCCCGTCAGTTCGAGTTCGCCGGACGGAGTCGCTTCGGTGGGAGCGTGAAGATTGACGAAGGTCGCAGCAATTCGCTCGCCGCCTACCAGCACCAGCGTGGGTGGCGGATCATTCGCGCGAGCGCAAGCGATGGGGCAAACGATGAGACAAGCCGTGGCGGCGAACACCAGCCATCGTGACGTTCGCGTCGGCATCAACGCTGGAAGATGGGGAGATAGCTGTTCGGCATCTGCAGAATCAGGCAGGCCATCGCCGTCTCGTATTCCGGGCTGATCTCGTTTTCCCACGAGCCGTTTTCTCGCTGCTGCTCGAGCAGCGCGTCGTGAATGGCGGGATACCATTGTTGCCAATGTTCGCCGCCGGCGTGCCACATTGCCTGCGCGGCGTAGTAGTGGCCGTACATGTAGTACTCTTCGGCGCGAGTCTTGTCCGTGGGCGTGTGCCGCTTGAGGTATCGCAGTCCCTGATCGATTTCAGGTCCCTTGTAGACGCCTGCGCTGTACAACGCGACGATTCCTGCCGCGCTGCGCGAGAAGCGGCTGTCGCCGGGCTGGGAAAGCATGTACATGAATCCGCCATCGGGATTTTGACAGCGTTTGACATAGTTGATGCAACGGTCCACCGTGTCGTTCGGCACGTAGATCCCCGCGTTGCGCGCGGCGCGGAGCGCCATGATCTGGCAGATCGTCACCGACAGGTCGGCCTCGGCGCTCTTGGGCTCATAACGCCAGCCTCCTTCGGCGTTCTGCGAGGCGACAATCAGCTGCACAGCGCGGACCAGTGTCTCGCGCGTCTCGCTGCTCGGCGCCATCCCGTAGGCCTCGCCCAAGAACATCGTGGCGAACCCGTGCCCGTACATCGGGCCGTGCCCGGGAGACGCAATAAAGCCGCTGTCCTCGGCGCGGTTCACCAGGAAGCGGATGCATTGATTGACGGTTTTGCCATGCAGTCCGCGGCCCGGCGAACTGCCTTGCGACATAAAGGACAATCCGGCCAGCGCCACCACGGCCGCGTTCTCGGCGTAGGGTGAGTTGCCGAAACGCCCGTCCTCTTTCTGGCGACTGGCGAGAAATGCCAAGCCGTTTTGGACAGCATCGATGGTCTTCTGCCGCATCGTTGCGATCGGCTGCCCGATCTGCTGATGAGCCCAAGCCAATGGAGCGACGCCGGCGGCCGCCATTCCCGTCAAGAATGAGCGGCGCGGCAGTGGGTAGGTCGGGCTCGTCTGCTTCATTGCAACCTCGCTTCTCCTTCGCTGTCGCGATCCCGTGCATTGTGTGACGGGACACAAACTCCCGTTCATCGCTCTCGGACAGCCAACCCCACAATCATGATGATCTTTCCGCTGAATCGCAACAAATTGTTCAATTCTTTCTGTGCCGCAGCCAGTGTCGCAGAGTTTCCGGGCGGCGCAAACCCTGGTTTTAGAACGACATAGGGACGGATGGACGTAGCCGAGCGGCCATGGTGCCCTCAATGTAAGCGAGGGATCGGCTGCTCCGTCGTGTGACGGCCGTAGGGCGGCCCTTCCGGGCCGCCTGAAGCGCATGGCACCACAGCCAACGGGCTAACCGCTGCTGGCGGCCCGGAAGGGCCGCCCTACCAAGCCCGTCGCAGCCAGCGCAGGAGCTCGACATTTCTCACGCCAAGACGCCAAGACGCAAGCGCGCGTTTCTCCACTCGCGCTGTAAACGGTTGACTTCTTACGCGTCGGGAGTCGCGGCATTAGCTGCGGCGGCGCGGAGCGGCGCTAGCCCCCTTCCCGTTGCCCAGATGGACATCGGGGCGGACGCGAGCGTCGCCACGAAGCTCGATCACTTGATCGGCGCGGCCCTGCGTCAGGAACTCGGTCAAGTCGACCTGCAAGGCTCGCAACGACTCCAGGTGCGCCTGCTGCTGCTCGTTGCGGCGCTGCATCAGCTCCAGGGCGAGTTCCTCATGGGCGCGACGCTCCTCACGGGCGGCTCCCGCGCGGCGGCGCCGCTGCTCCAACTGCGCCTCGGCCTGCTGGCGTTTCAGCTCCAAGTCGTGCTGCACCTCCGTCATCTGCTCCTCGCGTCGTTTGGCCGCGCGCTCCATCTGGCACGACAGCCGGTAGTCTTCGACCTGCTGCGCCTGTTCCTCCGTGGCTCGCTCCAGTTGCAGGCGAGTTCGAGTTTGGATTGCCTCGTCGTGCATCGTCTGCAGCGAGTCCGGCGCGCCGTAGCCTCGATAGACCACGTTGTTGATCTTGTAGCCGCACTGGCTGGCGCGGTGCAGCAATTGCGAATAGGTGGCGATCTCGTTCAGCAGCTCTGTCTGCTGTTTGAACTCTTCGAACGATCGCTTGCCGGTGAACTCGACCACATCGCTGGTTGCCGCGTTGATAAAGTCGCCGATCGGGTCATGCGTGGTGTCGAGCATTCGGTCAATGTCGACAAGCTCGAAAAAGATCATCAGCCGCACGGTGAGCACGGCGTCATCGGCTGTCCGCACGTCGCGCACATCGTGATACATCTGGTCGGGCATCATGCACAGCTTTTCGAACTTCAGCGCGTTGGGCCGCTTCTCGGCCCCGCGCGAGCCGCCATGCGAGGCATGCCAGGAGAAGTGGTGCAGCCACTCTCCCGGCCGAGGCGCAAACAGAGCGGGCCCATGCACGATGCGTCGCGAGGTCTCCGCGCCTTCACCGGCGCCGTAGACCACCACCGCCTCCTTGGCGGCCAACTCGAGGCAGTGCCTCACTTCGATTGACTCGTGGATCCGCGGGTCGAGCCAGACTTCGGCCGGCCCAACCACCGTGTCTTCCCGGCCAT
>JAGQPF010000092.1 GCA_020426845.1 Planctomycetales bacterium | reverse complement strand
CCTTTCGCGCCATGCGGAAGCTGGCCGCGACGGATGAGCGCATCGCCGCCCGGCTGGAGCTGTTTCAGCACGGCGTGACCGAAGAGTTCTACGACTATGAGCGCGATCCCGACGCGCTGCACAATCTGATCAACGACCCCGAATACCAGGACGAGATCGAGCGGCATCGAGCCCTGATGCGAAAGGTCATGGAAGAGTCTCACGATCCCGTGCTCGAGCCGTTTCTGCGACGCGATGAGCCCGCCGTCGTGAGCGCCTATGTGGATCGCGTGCAGGCTGAAGCCGACGCGCGTGGCGGCCAGCGCGCGAAAGGCAAGCAAGGGCCGAAGAAGAAGCAGAACGCAAAGAAGCGGAACGCTAAGAAACAGGGCGAGCAAGCACGCAGCTGAGCGGCGCCTCAGCCCACACTTCGCGCGTAGCATGGGCGCCCTCGCCCGTGCAGAAGTGCGCAATTTGCGAAGTTCGTGACTCTACGTTTCCGTGAGGATCGTTGTGCTCCGTGACGACCAACTTGATTTCTAATTTTCCTGCGGCCTGGAGGATGGGATGAGAAGCAACTGGACGATGATCTGCTTGGCGTTGCTGGCGGCGGGCTGGGCCGGAACGGCGGCGGGCGCGAAGCCCAACATCCTACTGATCATGGCCGACGATGTGGGCACAGACGCGGTCGGATGCTACGGTGGCCAGAGCTATCCGACGCCGCACATCGACGCGCTGGCCCGTGGTGGCATGCAGTTCAGCCATGGCTACGCGATGCCCGTCTGCCATCCCTCGCGAGTCTGTTTGACGACCGGGCGCTATCCCTTTCGCTTCGGTCCCGCTGGCTCGAAGTGGGGCGACTTCCCGCGCGACGGCGAGTCGCTCACGATCGCGCATCGCCTCAAGCAGGCTGGCTATGCGACGGCCGTCGCCGGCAAGTGGCAGCTCTGCATGATGCGGGACGACCTGGAGCATCCCCGGCGGCTCGGCTTCGATCAGTGGTGCCTGTTCGGCTGGCACGAAGGCGGACGCTACCACGATCCGTTGATCTATCAAAATGGCGCGCCGCGCGACGACACGGCCGGCAAGTACGGCCCGGACCTGTATGTCGACTTTTTGCTGGAGTTCATGAAGCGCAGCCAGGCCGGCGGTCAGCCGTTTTTCGCCTACTATCCGATGGCGCTATGCCATGATGTCACCGACGACCTCAAGGGACAGCACGTTCCGTTTTACCAACACGGTCGTTGGATGACCTATGGTGAGATGATCGCGTCGATGGACGACATGGTCGGCCGGCTCATTGCCGGGCTTGAGCAACTGGGGCTGCGGGAGAGCACTTTGGTGCTGTTCACAACCGACAATGGCACGGCGGCGGCCAGCTATTTGAGCGTCGACGCCAACGGCAAGATGACTCGTCCGCCCGTCTTCAATATCCGCGACGGACGCGTGGTGCGCGGCGGCAAGGGCAAGTTCGATGACACGGGCACGCGCGTGCCGGTAATCGCCAATTGGCCGGGCCGGATTCAGCCCGGTAGCAAAACGGACACGATGGTGGATCTCACCGACTACTTGCCGACGATGGCCGACGTCGCCGGGCTGGCCGCTGAGGCGACACCTCGCGACGGCATCAGCTTCGCTCCCGTGCTGTTTGGCGAGCCACGTAAACGCGACCGGCCCTGGATCTATATCGACCTGCGCGGCTCGCGGTGCGTGCGTTCGCCTCACTGGAAACTCTACGACGACGGACGCTTCTACGATCTGCAAGCCGATCCCGACGAGCAGACGCCGCTGGAGCCGAACTCGCTGCCTCCCTCGGCGCGCGCCGAACGCCAGCGACTTCGCGAGGCGCTCGATGGCTTGCGAGGACCTTTGGCGGTACGGGAGTAAGCACGACCAATGAACCGAATGGTGAACCTGCACACACGGATGCGGCGGTTGATTGTCGCGGTGGCCACGTGGTCCCTGTCGGCGTCGTTGTTCGCGCCGCTGTTGTTCGCTCAGTTCCGCGATGCGGGATTTGACAAGGACGCGCTGCCGCAAGTTCCGGAGGGATTTCGCGTCACGTTGTTTGCCAGCGAACCCCTAGTGCGGCAGCCGTGCTCGATGGCGTTCGATGCGCGCGGTCGACTGTTTGTCGGCATGGGGCCTCAGTATCGCAATCCTCGTCCCGAGACGCCCGGTGATCGCGTGGTGATCGTGCTGGATAGCGACGGCGATGGCCGAGCGGACCGGACGCACGACTTTGCCAGCGGATTGAATGCGATACAGGGGCTGGCCTGGCATGGTCGCGACCTGTGGATCGCCAACGCTCCGGACTTGACGATCGCGCGCGACCTGGATGGCGACGACGTGGCCGATGAATACGTCAAGGTCTACACGGACCTCGGGAACCTCGAGCACGGCCTGCATGGTCTCAACTGGGCGCCGGACGGCAAGCTCTACATGAGCAAGGGCAATTCGAAGGGGTTGACGGAGCCCGGCCGCGTGGCGCCTCGGCCGTTTCGCGAGCTGTGGGGCGTTGTCGCGCCGCCGGGAACGCCCGACATGCCGCCGCCCGTCACCTACGACAAGGCAAGCTATCGCCGCGCTTACCACGATCCGGCGGACGACTGGGGGCTTGGCGGCGGCATTCTGCGTTGCGAAGACGGTGGCGCGAATCTCGAGATCATTGCGCGTGGCTTCCGCAATCCTTGGGACATCACGCTCGATAGCGGTTTCAACTGGCTGGGAACCGATAACGATCAAACCGAAGGCGATCGCGTCTTCATGCCGTTCTTTGGCGCTCACTTCGGCTGGAACCATCCCTGGAGCGCCCAGTGGGCGGACGCGCCGAGCGGCCCGGCGGCGCCGGTGAGCGGCCCGCTGTTTGAAGGCTCGGGCACGGGGCTAATCTATCACGACTTTCCAGCGTTTCCCGAATCGCATCGAGGCGTGTTTTTTGTCAACGACTGGCTGAGCAAGACGACCTACTTGTGGCGCCCCCGGTGGGATGGCGCACTGATGCGGCCCGCCGGTCCTGCCGAGAGCCCCTGGACGCCGTTTGTCGTTGGCGGAAGAGCTTTGTACCGACCGACCGACATCGAGGTGGGGCCGGACGGCGCCTTGTGGGTGCTGGGCTGGAGCAGCGGGTACGGAGCCGAGTGGAACGACGCGGGCGAGTTGACGAATGAAGGGCGCGTGTATCGAATCGCTCGCGTGCAGGAGCTGAATGTCGATTGGCGTGGCCACACGGCGCCTCCCCGCGAGCAGAGTGTCGCGCAGCTTGTTGCTGCGCTGGGCAGCCCCCTGCCCGTCTGGCGCATCGATGCGCAGGATGAACTGGCGCGTCGTGGCGACGAGGTTCGGGATTTGCTGTGGGAGCGACTCGTGTCGCAAGGCGAATCGACTCGATCGCAGCTCAACGAGACGTGGCTCGCCTGGACGCTGGGCCGAATGGCGCCCGAGGACCAAGAGCTGACGTCTCGGTTTGTGTCGCTGGCCGAGGGGCAGCTGCCGAAGGTGTCGCCAGACCAGCCGCGGTCTTCGAAAGACCGGCCGATTTCATTGAACCTGCGCCTGCAAGCCTTGCGGGTTGTGGCGCAGCGGTGTCTTGCGTCGGCATCCTCTCGACCGCTATTCCGAGAGACCGTGGCGCGAGCGCTGAGCGACCCGGCTCCGCGGCTGCGACTGGCGGCGGTGGAGGCGATTGGTCAGGCGGCGGACGATGGTTGCGTGCCGATGTTGCTGCAGCGAGCAGCGGTCGAGTCGGACCGCACGGTTTTCTACGCCGCCTGGCGAACGCTTGCCGGGCTGGCGAGCCCCGCTGCGCTCCAGGAGCGATTGAGCGACGCGAACGCCAACGTGCGCCGCGCCGCGCTGCTTGCTCTGTTGGAGCACGGGCGCCTGGCCGTCGAGGAAGTCCGCCAGGTGGAACAAAACTCGACGGCGGCGAAGATGCCGAGCGTGGCGCTGGTGGCTCGCCAGTGGTTGGAGAAAGCCGCGTTGGGCGGAGAGCCGCGGATTGTCAAAGGGCCCTCCTTGCTACGGCCCGATTCGGCGCTGGATGACACGGATATGTCATCGGTTTCGGTGGTCGCCTCACTGCGGACGCGCAGTCGCCATCGCTATCAGGTCGCGCCCGCCGGTCTGCGCGTCGGCGCCCTGCCCTACACCGACCGAACGTATCGCGTGACCAAGGCGCCTCCCGAGCTGGCGGGTGCGGACCTGATTCAGACGGCCAACGCCGACGACGGTTCCAGTGGCGAGGCGTGGCTCTCGCTTCAGTTGCGTCTGCCTGCGCGCGTCTATGTGGGTGTGGACACGCGAATGCCGGCGTCGCCTCGCTGGGTGCGGCAACGGTTCCGCGAATCGGGACTGGCGATTGAGACCAGCGATTGCACGCTCGCGCTGCATCAGGCGGATGTGGCCGAGGGCCTGCTTGAGCTGGGCGGAAACACCGACGACGGCGAGGCGGGAGGCAAGAGCAACTACGTCGTGATCGTCGAGCTGGCGCCGTTGTCCGAGCAACAGGCGCCCCCGAGTATCGCC
Source organism: Planctomycetales bacterium (assembly GCA_020426845.1). GTDB lineage: Bacteria > Planctomycetota > Planctomycetia > Pirellulales > Pirellulaceae > JAGQPF01. The sequence goes on along the minus strand of JAGQPF010000092.1, from coordinate 13,691 downwards.
GCTGCGCAGGCGGCGTTGAACACGGCCGACGTGGCTCGCGGCGAACTGCTGTTCCGGCGCCGCGCGGGCGCGGGCTGCCAACGCTGCCACCGTCTCGACGCCGGCTCACGGTCTGCTTCGTTCGGGCCGAGCCTCGCGGACATCGGCCGACGCTCCAATGCCAAGCACATTTTGCAGTCGATCCTCGAGCCCAGCGCGGTGATCACCGAGGGGTTCAATCGACAGGTCGTCGCAACCGACGACGGGACGGTGTTTGCGGGCGTCCTGTTGGAGGAGAGCGGATTGGCGTTGACGCTCGGCCTGGCGACGGGCGACCGAGTGACGCTGGACAAGTCCACGATCGCTCGCCGCCGCTCCGACCGCGTCTCGGCGATGCCGGAGGTTGCCCAATGGCTGACCGCTCAGCATGCGGCCGACTTGACGGCCTTTCTGTTGCAGCAGCAAGCGGTGTTGCCGCCTGCAGCTGCGCCGGTCGAGGCGGACGCGCCTCCGGGTGAGTTCTCTGCCAAGCGATTGGACGATCGCCTGGAGATTTATTTTGGCGATGCGCACCTTGCCGACTACGTGTTTCGAGATGACAAGATCCTGCGATCCTACTTCGCCAATGTGCGTGGCCTGCGAGGCACGCCGGTGACGCGGCGTCATCCACCCGAGGAGGGCAAGGACGCCGTCGATCACGACACGATGCATCCCGGCGTCTGGCTCGGGTTTGGCGACATTTCGGGAGTCGACTTCTGGCGCAACAAGGGCCGCATTGTGCACGAGAAGTTTCTTGAGTCGCCCCGCGTGGATGAGCGAGGCCAGCTGCAGTTTGCGACTCAATCGCAACTGCAAACACCCGCCGGCGAGCCGCTTGGATCGCTCCGTCAGCAGTTTCGCATCGCCAAGACGCGCGGCGGTGATTGGCGACTCGAGTGGCAGTCGACGTTTCGCTCGGAGGACCGGGAGATTGTGTTCGGCGACCAGGAAGAGATGGGATTCGGCGCGCGTGTCGCGACGCCGTTGACCGAGACCAACGGCGGCCAATTGCGAAGCTCCACGGGCAATGTCACTGCTGCCAAGACCTGGGGCCAGCTCGCCGACTGGTGCGACTACTCGGGAAAGACGTCCGGTTCTGCGGGGGCGAGATCCGCGGGAGTCACCTTGATGGCGTCGCCCGTCAATTTTCGGCCCAGTTGGTGGCACAACCGCAACTACGGAGTGTTTGTGGCGAATCCGTTTGGCCGCCAAGCGATGCGGCAGGGCGCTCGCAGCGCCCACGCGGTGCCACGCGGCGTCGACTTCACTCTCCACTTTGCCGCCTGCTTCCACGACTCGGAGAACTACGATCCCGCCGTCGCTTACCGCGAGACGTTCCCAGCCAAAGATCGCCCCGCCGGGGCAAGTCCTTCTTCTCGTTAGGCATTGCGATGGCAGGCGACACCGAGCTGACGCACGAATCATCGTGGCGCGATGACACTCGATGCATCGTGGCGCCGATGTGACACTCGAACCATTGTGACGCCGAGATGACACACGAAGCATTGTGACGAGGATGTGACACTCGAAACATTGGCCACGATTTTCACCGAACGACGCCGGCGAGCTCCTCGAACCAGCGCAAGTCAGGCGCAAAAGCCCCGGAGGGGCGACAGAAGTTAGCCACGGGCGCAAGCCGCCGCAAGCCCGTGGACACTCTCTCGCGCCCGTTGAGCTTCTCTCGCGCCCGTGGAACGGTGCGCGATCGACCCCCTCGAGCCAGCGCTCACTTCGCGCCAAGCCCCGGAGGGGCGACAGAAGTTAGCCACTGGCGCAAGCCTGTGGACCCTCGCGCGCGCTCGTTGAACTTCTCTCGCGCCCATGGAACGTTGCGCGATGGATCCCCTCGAGCCAGCGCTCACTTCGCGCCAAGCCCCGGAGGGGCGACAGAAGTTAGCCACGGGCGCAAGCCCGTGGACCCTCGCACGCGCCCGTGGAGCGGTGCGCGAACTATCCCCTCAAGCCAACGCACGCTTCGCGCCAAGCCCCGGAGGGGCGACAGATAGCCACTTGCGCGAGCCCGTGGACCCCGTGGACCGTCGCGAGGCCTTCAAACCACAAGACCCCACGTGGCCTTGCTCAACAAATGTTGCACGGCGAGGTTGGACAGCACCTGTCCACCCTGAAATCGGAGAGAAAATGGCCGCGGCTACAATCCGCGATGAGGCGGTTCTCTGCCAAACTACGTTTAACCATTGGGCTCCGACGCGGGGCCGTTCCAACGAGCTACCTCCAGTGTTCTATGACCTACGACGAATTCTTCTCCACTGCCACCGGCGGTAAGCAACCGCACCCTTGGCAGTTCGAGCTTGGCGGCGACCCCGAGTGCCGCAGCAGATTGATTCGCATCCCGACCGGAATGGGCAAGACGCTTGGCGTTATGTTGGCGTGGTTGTTTCATTCCAGCGGCACGGCCTGGCCGCGACGGCTGGTTTGGTGCCTGCCAATGCGAACCCTCGTCGAACAAACTCAGCGAGAGGCAATCGCCGTCTTGCAACAAACCGGGTTCGCTCAAGATATTGACGTCCATTGCCTAATGGGCGGCCTCGATGAGGCGGACTGGTACGCCGAACCGGAGAGACGGGCCGTGCTGATCGGTACGCAGGACATGTTGTTGTCGCGCGCCCTAAATCGTGGATACGCCATGGGGCGAGCGGTTTGGCCTCGTGCATTTGGCGTCATCAACAATGACGCTCTCTGGGTGATGGACGAAGTGCAGCTGATGGGAGTAGGGCTGACGACCAGTGCTCAGATTCAGGCGTTTCGAGACACCGCTGCGTTGAACCGCACCGATGTTGCTTGCCTGCCGCGAGCAACCTGGTGGATGAGCGCGACCCTGCAACCCACATGGTTGAGCAGTCCCGAGACGGAGCCGGCGCTGCCCGACTTGATCGCCGCTCAGCTTCGCATTCGCCCAACGGATCGCGGTGGCGCCGCATGGCAAGCACAGAAGCCTGTTTCCCTCATCGTAGACGCTCCCGATCAGTGGGCGGCCACGATTGTCGAGCATCATGAACAACACGAAGCGCACAGCGAATTGGGGCGCCAAACACTTGTCGTCGTCAACACGGTCAAGCGTGCGAAGGAGCTGTATGGCGCCATTCGGAAACTGCTGAAGCCAAAGGAATCGACAGCTGAGGTTAAGCTGATTCACAGTCGCTTTCGCCCACATGATCGGAGCGGATGGATCGCCGAGTTTTTGTCGCGCGAGACGCTCAATCCGCAAGTCGATCGAATTCTCGTAGCGACGCAAGTTGTCGAGGCTGGAGTCGACATATCGGCAACTAGTTTGTTCACGGAGTTGGCGCCGTGGCCTTGCCTCGTCCAGCGGTTTGGCCGCGCCGCTCGATACGGTGGACGAGCCTCGGTGTTTGTTCTGGATCCCCAGCCGGACGAAAAGTCGGCTGCCCCCTACTCATTAGGCGAAATCGACGCAGCAAGGTACGCCCTGTCGACTGTGACGCTCCAGGGCGTCTCGATCCGCGACTTGGAGGATTTCGAAGAACAGCTCTCCGCCAACGCCCCGGAGACCCTTGCCGCACTGTACCCCTTTCAGCCTCTTCACGTAATCGTCCGACAAGAGTTCGATGAATTGTTCGACACCAGCCCTGACTTGTCGGGTGCGGATCTGGACGTCAGTCGCTTCATTCGTGGCGGTGAAGAGGATCGGGACATTCAGGTGTTTTGGCGCGACTTCGATCGCCAGGAACTCGCGAGCAAGCCACCGCCAGCGGACCTGCAACCGCTACGCGATGAGCTGTGCCGTGTCTCGGTCATCGACGCTCGAACGTGGCTCAAGAAGATTTCCGTGGAGGTAGGAGCAGCCTGGATTTGGGACTACGTTGAAGGCGAGTGGACGAGGGCGCGCGCGGATCAACTGCGTCCGGGAATCACGCTGTTGGCCGCCGCGGACGTTGGTGGATACGACTTGGAGTTGGGATTCACGGGCGACAAACGCAAGAAAACCGATCCACCGCTGGACATCTATGACGAGGTTCGCTCAGCAACAACCGGCGCAGTCACCACGGACGCCGATCTGCAGGATAGCTCCGACACCCTCAGCCAGCGAGAAGCCTGGAAGACGATCGTGACGCACTGCCACGAAGCTGCGAGTGAAGCTCAATCGCTTGCCGACGCCGTCGGAATCAGCGCCTCGATTGGCAAATTGCTCTCGCTGACGTTGAGATTGCACGACTGGGGCAAGGCACATCCGGCGTTCGCCTCAGGTACCTACCGTGTCGATCCGCTGCGAGCTGATCTGGCCAAGGCCCCGAAAGAGGCGTGGCGAGCGCCCGTAAAGTGCTATGACACCGAAACGCACGGACCTCGCCGAGGGTTTCGCCACGAATTGGCTTCCTGCCTCGCGACATTGGAGTTGCTCAGGCAAGCGGCGCCGGGCCACTCGGCGTTTCAAACGGTGGACGACGGCATGATGGAGGCATTGCGGCAATTTGGCAGCCTGTCCCATGACTCCGCTCCCGGCGACGTCGAACCAAACTCGATCAGCGATGAAGTGAAGTTATTGTCACGGTCCGAGTTCAATTTGCTGCTGTACTTGATCGCCAGCCATCACGGTAAGGTTCGCATGAGCGTACAGGCCTCGCCCCATGACCAGAACTTTCCGATGGACAATGGCGAATCGTTTGTGGGGGACGGCATGCCGATTCGCGGAGTTCGCGATGGTGACGTTTTGCCCGCCGTTGTGCTGCCGGATTCAAATGGTCGAGCCGTGCAGATGCCGGATGTCACGCTCCGTCTCGACATTTCGTCACTCGGGCTGTCGTCACGATACGGCCCCGCTTGGTCGGAGCGAATGTTCGAGCTGCTCCATGAGCTCGGTCCATTTCATCTGGGATATCTTGAGGCGATCGTTCGCACGGCCGATGCGCGAGCGTCGAGGCTGGAAACGGCAGACCCGCTGCTGCAGACGTTTTCGCTTCGCGTGCCGGCCAAAGAACCGGCAACCGAGGAGGGATCGTCAATAAACTCCGGACTGGAGGCAGTAAATGACTGACTCAAGCCAAGTGCATATCCATCGGCTTACCGGATGCCGGCCAACACCGCTTGCTCATTACCTCAAGGCGCTCGGCGTCTTGCGACTTGTGTCCGAGCAGGCCGACGGCAGAGCCCGTGGCTGGTGGATGGACGAATCTTTCTTGCTGGCAACTCGACTGGATCGTGTGCGGCTTGAAACGTTCTTTCTGGAGAACTATTCGCCGACGCCGTTGCTGACGCCGTGGAACGGCGGCAGCGGATTCTATCCAAAGGACAATAAGACCGGCCTTGAAGCCATCGCGGGCAGCTCTGCGGATCGATTTGAGGCCTACCGAATTGCGTTAGCTCACGCAAAGCAAATCGTTGCCAATCTGGATGCCAAGCCGGACAAGGGTGATGCCAAAAACAGTGTCATACGTGAATGCCGTCGCGTCTGGCGTGGCCCCGCCTTCCTCTGGATCGAGGCAGCCATGGCACTCGGCAGCGACGGCGACCCTGCATTTCCCGCGATGCTTGGCACAGGCGGCAATGACGGGCGTCTCGAATTCGCGACGAACTTTATGCTCCGGCTGCATTCCATGTTCGACCTTACCAGCGATCTCGGCTTGCCCAACCCCAGCACTTCGCCTCAGCTCAAAATGGCGCTTTGGGAATCGCCCAGCCCCGCGTTAGAAGGTGGAGCAATTGGTCAGTTCCTTCCAGGGGCCGCGGGTGGGCCCAACGGAACATCAGGATTTAGTGGCGGCATCGGAGTCAATCCGTGGGACTATGTCTTGATGCTCGAAGGAGCAGTCCTGTTCGCGGCGGGACTTGCCAGGCGCGCGCAAGCCAACGCCCTACCACAGGCCGCCGCCCCATTCGCGGTTCGCAGCAGCGGATCGGGTTACGGGTCAGCGGGCGACAGTGATGTCGGCGGCCGAGGCGAACAGTGGATGCCGTTATGGTCACAACCGTCTACGTGCGACGAGCTTGCAGGATTGCTGCGCGAAGGCCGGAGCCAGATCAATGGAAAGGCCGCGGCCCGAGGTACGGACATGGCGCGAGCCATAGCGCGCATGGGGGTTGCTCGCGGCATCCATCAATTTGAGCGATATGGATACATCGAACGAAACGGCCTCTCCAATCTAGCCGTGCCGCTTGGTCGCTTCGATGTTCGGCCGCGCCCGAGCCAACGTCTGCTTGACGAAGTGGCGCCGTGGGTCGACCGCCTTCGCCAAGTTGCTGCGGACAAACAAGCCCCACAATCTTTGGCAAGGGTGCACCGCGCCTGTGAGCTGGCACTCTTCAACTGCGCAACCCGCGCGGCAGGCGCCGACTTCCTGCAATTATTGATGGCGATGGCTGATGCGGAGGACCAGATGGTTGCTTCGCCGAGGTTTAGCGCGGAGAAAAATTGCGCGCCAGCGCCGCGACCGTCACCTCAGTGGCTCGATGTTGTCGAACAGGACAGCCACGAATATCGACTTGCCCTGGCCCTGGCCGCGCAGCAGGGTTCCATGGAGCCAAAGTCCACGCCCGCACCAGTCCGTTTGCACTGGCTGCCGCTCGCTGCGAACGGCCATCGCTTTGCGAAAGGAGAGAGCGGTCTCGCCATCGGACCTGAACAGGCCGCCATTGGGGGCGACTTGGTTCGCGCAGCAATATCGGTCGTGGATCGGCGGTTGCTTGCGTTCCAGCGAGGAGCTTCAGGGGAGCTGATGCCATTGAAGCCGATTCGAGACTGCTATGGCGCTGGCCTGGATGACATTCGAGCGTTCCTCGATCAAAGAACCGATGACGGCCGAATCCTGGGCTACGCTCGAGCCTTGATGGCGATCCGGTTTCACGATCGCTCGCAAACGCCTGCTGTGAAGGCAAATCAACTAGACCGCCATCCGCTCGGCGGACTTGCCCTGTATGGCATCTGCCGGTTGGCGATGCCGGTTGGCGACCTGGGGCTGCCAAATGGGAAGGTCCTTGTTCGCTGCAATCCCATGCTGTTCCACCGACTGCGAGCCGGCGATGTGGCCGGCGCGATCCGGACTGGCTGTCGGCAGCTTTCCAACGCGGGGCTGCGTCCCAAGCTGCAGCTTGCCATCGGCTCGCAGTCGCTGGGGCGGCGTCTCGCCGCTTCCCTCGCCTTTGGACTGCGTTTCAACGAATGGACTCGTTTGGCTCTCGGTCTAGCCGATCCGCACCTGCCAGCCAGCGAACAACTTGACGAACAGTGATCTGACCCTGATTCCCAAACTTGACACTTGGAATGACAAGGACCCCCATGGCGCTCGATCTTTCATCGCTTGACAACGAAACCCGCATCCTGTTGGAAGTCCCGCTGAAGCCCATTCAGGGCCACCGATTCCAGCCGACGGGCTTCCCGGATCTCGGAGCGGCGACGTATCAGGCAGGCAACACTGCCTGCCTGCTCGTCGAAAGTGCACAAAGCATGGCCAATCGGATCGAAGGGACCATCTGGGACGATGGCCGGAACCAATTGATCGATGAGGCCAATGGGTTGAGCTACGTGCAGATCCTGGACGCGTCAGGAAATTTCCTCACCAGTTCCATCACCGAATCACATCGCATCAACAGCCCCTACATCCTGGAAGGCAAGGACAAGACGTTTCTCGAAACCCTGCGTGGTGAATTTGCCGTCATGGAGACGGGGCCGGTCGATCGCGCACGGCTGGCAGCGACGCTGTTCAAATACGATATCAACAGCCTGCTTCACGGAGTCTTTCTTGCGAAGAAGGAGCTCGCGGGTGGGCGGCTGCGAATCGCGCGGGCCGTATCCAGTTTCATCGAAGCCGAGATGGTGCAGGTTGCGGCGTCCGGTGGCGTGAAGAATGATCACGTGGACCCACAAGGTGAGTCGGCCAAGGGGTTCGGCAACGTGCCCTTTCACCGTGAAGAGTTTACTGCACAGGACATCACCGCTTACTTCAGCGTCGATCTGCAGCAAATCCATGCCTACGGGCTCGGCCCGGAAGCGGAGCGGTTGCTCACGGTGTTGGCACTCTACAAGATTCGCCGCTTGCTCGACGGCAGTCTCAGGCTTCGAACCGCCTGTGACCTGGAGCTTAAAGGCGACGGACCTCTTGACGCGCGCCGCCCTCGGGGATTCACACTTCCGAAGCTGACGGATCTCAGTGCAGAGCTAAAGAGCTGTATCGGCACGTGCAGCGACCAGATGGAAGTTACCACCGTCACCTACAAGAAGTGAGCCTCAAGATGGAGATCCTTCAGATTGACTTCCCGGCTCACCGGTATCACGCCACTCCATGGGACGCCCACGTTAATGAGGGCCGAATTGAATGGCCACCGAGTCAGTGGCGCATCATTCGAGCTCTCCTTGCCGTCGGCTATACCAAAATCGGCTGGCGGGAGAGTCCGCCGGATCCCGCTGGATCTGCATTGCGGAAGCTCTGCGAAGTCGCTCCTGCCTATCTGCTGCCCACCGCAACGGAGTCTCACACTCGGCACTACATGCCGGTCAAAGACAAGACAGCAAAGGTCTTCGATGCGTTCCTCCGGTTCAAGAACGCAGCAGCCCAAATGCAGATCCGGTTCGACGTTGAACTCACAGCGGACGAGCGCGAAGCTCTTGCCGAGCTTGTCGAAGGATTGACTTATCTCGGCCGCGCGGAGAGCTGGGTGCAAGCCACTTTGAAGACTTCCAACGCAGTCGGAGAACTCGGCGACTGCGAGCAATGGCTGGAGCCGAGCAGTTCGGGCGCGGGCCACTCGATTCGATTGCTCGCCGCCATGGCGGACGAGTCGTTTCAAACCTGGAGGCTGGAACAAGTCTCCCAAGCAGCCGATGCGTTGGAGTCCGCCGAACGAGACAAAGCGGAGGCAAAAGGCAAGACGCTTACCCCCAAGGCTGCAGCCAAGGCCCGTGAGAACGCCGATGCCGACTATCCGGAGGACATCTTGAAAGCACTGCAACAGGAGACATCCGACTGGCAAAGTCGTGGCTGGCCACAACCGCCCGGAAGCCGCTGGGTCGACTATCGAATTCCGCAAGACCTGCTCGGGCAAGAGCCGCTGCAGACACCGCCGACAGCGAGTCCGCAGAGCCATGTCCACGCGGTGTTGCTGGCGATTGACGGCGAGGGAAAACAAGGCGCCGTTCGTCCGCTCATGAAACGTGCATTGCCACTGATGGAAACGCTTCATGGCGAAGCGGTGCGTCGAGCCACAAGCGTTTTGGGCTTGAACAATGTCCCGCAGCTTACCGGCAAGGATGACGCGGGGGCTGTTCTGAATGGCCATCGCCATCTGCATTGGTTGCCTCTCAGTCTCTATGGGGCTGGCCGCATCGACCACGTGCTCGTCTGGTGCAACGATCCCCTGACGCCATCCACGATCGCGGCGTTGTCGTCCATGCGATGGGCTTATTCGAAGGGGATCGACCGACTGTCGGTCAATCTTGCCGGCCTGGCGAATGTTGACGACATTGCCCATCAACTCGGCCAGCAGTCGCTGTGTGTGGCGGCTGGGCTGTCGCCCATGCAATGCGGGACAGTCTGGAAATCGGTCACGCCGCTGGTTCTGCGCAAGTTCGTTCACAAGCGAGGCAAGAAATCGCCGGAGGGCCAACTTCGCGAAGAGATCCACGAGCGCGGATTCCCGGATCCGATCAGCATTCAGTTTTGGACTTCAAGTGAGATGGTGCAACACGGACTGAAAGGGTTTGTACTGACGAGAAGGGCCAACAAACAGCAGCCGCCATGCCAGGCCTCCTGGGCCGCCACCATTACGTTTCCGACTCCAGTGGCTGGCCCGCTCAGCCTCGGCTACGCATCGCACTACGGACTGGGCGTCTTTGGATCAAGCCCGTCGCCGTCGCCATCGCCGACTCGCGAGGCCTGATACGTTTTGACACCTGATGAGCCGCACCTTGGACCATGACTGACGAATCGAGCTTCATCCGGCAATGGCTGTTGTTGCGGCAGCTTTCGGCAACGCGCGCGGGGCGGACGTTGCGAGGGCTGGCCGAGGAGTTTCAGGTGTCGGAAAAGACGATTCGACGCGACTTGGAAGCGCTCTCTCGTGTCGGCTTCACTTTGGTGGAGGACCGCGGTCCGCATGGTCGAAAGAGCTATCGAGCTGACACGGACGGTCTGCTCGCGGGGCTCTCCTTCACTTTTGAGGAGATTGTGGCCCTGCATTTGTCCAGGCAGTTTTTGGAGCCGTATGCGGGCACCATGTTCTGGCGAGCCGCGTCGTCCGCGTTTCGAAAAATTCGCGCCGGACTCGGCGACGAGCGACATCGATATCTGAATCAACTGGGGGCGCTCACGCACAGCACAACATCGGGCGCCAGCGATTACTCGTCGCGCGGCGAGTTGATCGACACCCTCATGACGGCCGTCGAGGACCGGCGCGTGGCGCACGTCACGTACCAGGCCGCACAGGCCGAGTCGCCACGCACTTCCGTGCTGCATGTGCTGGGCTTCGTATTCCATCGCAACTCGCTATATCTGGTCGCTCATGTGCCGTCGCGGAGCGAGTTGCGACATTACAAGCTCGACCGAGTGCTGCAGGTCGAGCTGCTATCGGATCAGTTTGAGCCCCCCGCCGGCTTCGATCTCCGAACTCACTTGGAGCAGTCTTTCGGTGTGTTTCACCGCGACCAACAGTCACATTTGATCCGCGTTCGTTTTACGGCCTCGGTGGCCCAGTATGTGCGCGAACAGCGTTGGCATCACAGCCAACAGCTCGAAACGTTGCCGGACGGAGGCGTGCGAGCCGAACTGCACTTGGCCGACTTGGCCGAAGTAAAAGCCTGGATTCTGAGCTTCGGTGCCCAGGCGGTTGTCGAGGCGCCGGCTGAGCTGCAAGAGCTGATTGCCGAGGACATTCGAGCCCTGGCGGCAGCCTACGCTTGAGGCCGCGATGGGGCCTCACTGGAACATGTCGTGCATGGAGGCGGCCACGTCCCCCTGTCTCCTGCCGACGAACTCCAATGACCAACACCCCCGACGCGACTCATCTGCCCGACGCTCCAGATGGAGCCGACACGCCCCGCGCCAACCCAATGGCTCGCCCGGGACTGCCCGATGCAATCCCCGTGCGCATGTTGAACGAATTCACTTACTGCCCTCGGCTCGGGTATCTCGAGTGGGTCCGGGGAGAGTGGGCGGACAACCTGTGGACCCACGAGGGCACGTTCGGCCATCGAGTGGTCGATCGCGCCGAGCACCGCCCTGTGCCGTCCGCGAAATCAGCGACGCCGGACCAGACGCTCGAGGACGAGTCCGCGGTGGAGTCGATACACGCTCGTTCGCTGACGCTTGAGGCGCCTGGCGAAGGATTGGTGGCGAAGCTGGACCTGCTGGAGCTGCGCGGCAAGCGGGCGACGCCGGTGGATTACAAGCGCGGGCGCGCGCCGCAAGTGCCCGAAGGCGCCTACGAGCCCGAGCGAGTGCAGCTTTGCGCCCAAGGCTTGATCCTCCGCGAGCATGGCTACCGGTGCGACGCGGGCGTGCTCTACTTTATCGGCTCGAAGCAGCGCGTCGAAGTGCCGTTCACGCCGGAGTTGATCGATCGGGTGCGCGAGCAGGCGGAGGCGTTCCGAGACGCGGCAGCGGCGGCCCACTGCCCTCCGCCGTTGGTCGACAGTCCCAAGTGTCCAGGCTGTTCATTGGTCTCCATCTGCCTGCCGGATGAGACAAACCACTTGGCCGCGATTCAGCACTCGAGTGGCAGCATGGTGGAGCCGGAGTCGGGGGTGGCGCCGGAAGTGGATGTTGTCGGGCCAAAGCTTGCTTCCGGCTCGCAGTCCAAACTGCGGCGGCTGCTTCCGGCGCGGGACGATGCGTTGCCGCTGTATGTGCAAGAGTTCGGCGCCTACGTCGGCAAATCCGGGCAGCGCCTGAAGGTCTCCAAGGAGCGTCGCGAGCTGACCTCGGTTCGGCTCATCGATGTGTCACAGCTATGTCTGTTGGGAAGCGTGTCGGTGTCACCGGCCGTGATCCGCGAGCTGACCTTGCGGGGGATTCCGATCTGTCACTTCAGCTATGGTGGGTGGTTCCACGGCATCACCAGCGGCTTGTCGCACAACAACGTTGAGCTTCGCATTGCGCAGTATGGCGCGGCCAGCGCAGGGGCGCCGGCTTTGGCGATTGCTCGGCAGCTGATTGTCGGCAAGGTGCGAAACAGCCGGACCTTGCTGCGTCGGCATTTGCCGGGAAGTCAGCAGCCGGTGTTACGGGAGCTCGCGGAGCTGGCGCAGCGCTGCACCGCGGCCGACTCGGTGGAGCAGCTGCTCGGCCTGGAGGGCATGGCGGCCAAGCAGTACTTTCGAGCGTTTTTTCCGCTGCTCGGCGCGGCGTCCGGAGCGGCCGAGCTGCGCAACCGCCGCCCGCCGCGCGACCCGGCCAACGCCGTGCTGTCGTTCGTCTACTCACTGTTGGCCAAGGACTTGACGGTGACGCTGCAGGCGGTCGGCTTCGACCCGATGCTGGGCTTGCTGCACCGACCTCGCTTCAGCCGCCCTTCGCTGGCGCTGGACTTGGCCGAGGAGTTTCGGCCTTTGATTGCGGACTCCGTCGCCTTGACTGCGTTCAACAACGGCGAGCTTTCCGACAGCGACTTCGTGACGCGCGGCGGCGCCTGCGGGCTCACGCCGGGCGGTCGCAAGTCGTTGCTCGCGGCCTATGAGCGACGCATGCAAGCGGAGATCCGCCACCCGCTGTTCGGCTATCGCATCAGTTATCGCCGAGTGCTCGAAGTCCAAGCTCGGCTGCTCGCGCGAACGTTGCTCGGCGAATTGAATGCGTACCCCAATTTCTTGACGCGTTGATCGGGTGGGTCGTGGGACGAGTTGGGGTATTCATTGCGAGCGGCCCTTGTGTGGCCCCGTTGGTCTGCTGGCACTGGTTGAGGCTTGTTCACCAAGGAGGGGCAAGCGTGGGAGGCAAAAATGCGAAGTGTGCTATTGATCGCCTATGACATTGCGTGTGCCAAGCGTTGGCGAAAGGTGTACGAGCTGATGCAGGGGCATGGTGATCCCGTGCAGTACTCGGTGTTCCGTTGCGAACTCTCGAAGGTCGAGCTGCAGATACTGCGTGAACGGCTCTGGCCGATTCTGCACCTTGGCGAGGACCGCGTCATGATCGCCGACCTTGGCCCGGTCGACGGCCGCGGCGCGACGAGTCTGCAGCAATGGGGCGTCGCCAGGCAAGCGGGGCAACCCGGCCCGCGAATCGTGTGAGGCTCGCTTTGTTCGATGGCTCGTTGGCCTGAAGCAATTCCGCTCGACGGGTCGATACGTTAGGCTATCGATTGGCGAAAACGCCGAGCGACTTCAGCGGTTCCACCACAGTCCTCAGCAGCGTCACGGCGGCGGTGCGTCCATTGCCATCGCGGCACGCCAGAACGTTGGTGGAATGTCGGCAGAATCAGCATTGGGCTACTCGAAGCCGAAGAGCATCGCGAGACGGCTCGCCCGAGTCACATCTTGCGTACGGATTTTCGGTTCGAGCGGTCGAGTGCCGCGCCGAATCCGGCCACCGCTCGAAGCTGCAACTCGTTCTTTGACAACACGTTGGAAACACCTTATGACCATAAGGCCACTTCCCCCTCCTTTATTTCCCCCACCGCTCGAATTGCAGCGCGCAACCCGTTGCCCGCCAATTAATTGCAACGCGAGCGGTCTTCCGCTCTGAACAAGAGCGGCCCCATTGAAGCGG
>JAGQPF010000091.1 GCA_020426845.1 Planctomycetales bacterium | reverse complement strand
TGTCATTGCTCGAGACGCATGGCGGCCAGGTGGTCGCAGACCGCTTCGAGCATCTGGCAGTGCGGGCCGGCCAGCTCGAGATCGCCAAGTTGCCGCCCGGCGACTACAACTTGCGGCTCAAGCAATCCGGTCAGGAGCTCCAGGTCCGAGTCACCGACGGCAAGGAGCTGACGGGATACGCGTTGGGCAAAAACCGGCACCTGGAGCTCCGCGAGCCCTCCGTGGCAATTGATTCCACGGTGATCAACGACAAGACGGTGCAAGTGAAATTGGTCAACGCGGGCCCCGATACTCGAGTGCATCTGTTCGCCACTCGCTTCGTGCCGGCGTTCTCTCCGTATAACGAGCTGGCGGCGTTGAGCCGAATGGAGGCGTCGACGGTCTCGGTTGGCCCGCGACGCTCGCTGTACATCGAAGATCGCAGCATTGGCGACGAGTACGATTACATTCTTCGCCGGCAGATGGCGTCGAAGTTCCCCGGCAACATGCTCGAGCGGCCAAGTTTGTTGCTCAACCCCTGGGCGTTGCGTTCGACGGACACCACATTGCAGGATGCCCGCGCGGGCGAGGCATTTGGCGAAAGCGCCGATGATGCGCCGGCGCCGGCGGCGCCTCCGGCGTCGGTGGTCCCGGGCGAGCGCGTCGCGGCGGGCGACAGCGACTACGCAACGTTGAACTGGTTGTTCGGCAACAGCGTGCTGGCGAATCTCGAGCCGGACAAGAATGGCGTCGTCACGGCGGACATTGCCAACTTCGGCGGCGGCCAGCATCTGCGAGTGGTTGTGGTCGAGCAAGGCAACGTGGTGCAGGCCAGCGTCTCGCTGCCCGCCGGCGAGGCCAAACGCAGCGATTTGCGGCTCGCCAACGGCTTTGATCCACAGAGCCATCTGATCCAGCAGAAGCAGATCAAGGTGGTGCAGAAGGGCGACACCTTCGTGCTGAAGTCGATCGACTCCTCCCGGTTCGAGGCGTACGACTCGCTGTCGCAAGTCTATCGGCTCTACGAGACGCTGCAGCCCGACGCGAAGTTCAACGAGTTTCGGTTCATCTTGGACTGGCCGAAGCTGACGCCCGAACAGCGGCGCGAAAAGTATTCGAAGTACGCCAGCCACGAGCTGAACTTCTTCCTGCTGCACAAGGATCCCGAGTTCTTCGCCAAGGTCGTGATGCCCTACATGGCGAACAAGCGAGACAAGACGTTTCTCGATGACTTCCTCGTCGATGGCGACGTCTCGTACTACCTCGATCCCTGGCGCCACGGCCGGCTGAATGTAGTCGAGCGAATTCTGATCGGCCGCAAGATCGAGCAGGAACGGCAGTGGGTTTCCAAGCATGTGGAAGAGCTGGTGGCGATCTTGCCTCCCGACCCCGTTCGCTTCAATCAACTGTTTGACACGGCCGTGAAGGGCTCGCAGCTGTCGGCCGATGAGTCGTCAACGCTGGGCTTGGCCATTAGCGGCCGATTAGGCCGTCCGAATGCCAGGTATGCGCTGGGAGACTTGGCAGCGGCCGCGACGCCCACCAAGGCCCCGCCTGCGCCGCGGGCGGGTGATCCGGCGGGTGTGACGCGACACGCAATCACAATGGACGCCGATCGCGATGGGCTGGCGGCCGAGGTCGAGGAGAAGCAGGCCGGCGCGCGGCAGGCCAATCGCCGTCGCGAGTCAGCTGCCGCCAAGGCGGACGCCAAAGGCGAGAGCCTGGCCCGCGGGGGCGGCGGCATGGGAGGGTTTGGCGGCGGCGCCTTCGGCTTCGATGTCGCCGGCAAGGATCGCGCCAAGTTGCAGCAGCTCTACCAACAGCTGGACCAAACCAAGGAGTGGGCCGAGAACAATTACTATCAACTGCCCATTGAGCAGCAGACGGCGGAGCTGGTTCAGGCCAACCCGTTCTGGCGAGATTACGCCAGCCATCGCGAAGGCCTGTTCCTCTCCGAGCACGTCGCCGAGGCGAGCCATAGCTTCACCGAGTGCATCTTGGCGCTGTCGGTGTTGGATCTGCCGTTCGCGGCCGACAAGCACGACGTCAAGTTCGAGCGGGACGAGATGTCGTTGACCGCGGGCAGCCCGGTTGTGATGTTCCACGAGGAAATTCGCGAGCCGATGGACACGGATGAGGACGCCTCGATTCTGGTCAGCCAGAATCTGTTCCGACAGGACGACCGCTATCGTCACGAGAATAACCAGCAGCTCGACAAGTACGTCACGGACGAGTTCCTGACACAGACGGTCTACGGATGCCAGATTGTTGTCACCAATCCGACCTCCGCGCCCCAGAAGCTGAGCTTGCTGACGCAGATTCCCGTCGGCGCGCTGCCGCTGCAACGCGGCAAAGAGACTCAAAGCGTCCATCTCGATCTGCAGCCCTATCACACGCAGACCGTCGAGTTCTACTTCTACTTCCCCGCCGTGGGCAAGTACGAGATGTACCCCGTGCACGTCTCGCACGACGGCACGCTGCTGGCCAATGCCGAGCCCCGCGTGCTGAACGTGGTCGAGAGCCTCAGCCGCGTGGACCGCACGAGCTGGGCCTATATCTCGCAAAACGGCACCAACGAGGAGGTGCTCGACTACCTGCGTGACAACAACCTGCAGCGCACGAATCTGGACAAGATTGCGTTCCGGATGGGCGAGCCCGAGTACTTCGAGACCGTCACGGGCCTGCTGGTGCAACGGCACGTCTACAACCGGACGCTCTGGAGCTACGGGGTGCGCCACAATCAACCGACGCGGGTCAATGAATTCCTTCGCCACGAGGACGGCTTTGTCTCGCAATGCGGGCCTTATCTGGAGAGCCCGCTGCTGACGATTCAGCCGGTCGAACGGAAGATCTACCAGCATCTCGACTACCGTCCGCTGGTCAATGCTCGCCGACATCAGCTTGGCGCACGCCGGCAGATTCTCAACGACCGACTGTTTGAGCAGTATCAGTCGCTGCTGAACATCCATAGCTTCGTTACTGAGCTGAACGACGACGACCGCATGTCGGCGACGTACTACTTGCTGCTGCAGGATCGCGTCGAGGACGCGTTGGAGATGTTTGCGGACGTGAATCCGCAAGGCCTGGAGACGGGAGTGCAGCACGACTACTTTGTCGCCTACCTCGGCTTTTACACCGGCGATCTCGATCCGGCGCGGACGATGGTCGAGAAGTACGCGGACTACCCGGTCGACCGTTGGCAACGCAGCTTTGCGGCGATCGGCGCCCAGTTGCGCGAGATCGATGGCGGCGCGAGCGAGGTGATCGATCAGGAGGACCGAGATCAGCGACAAGCCGCGTTGGCCGCCAATGCTCCCAGCTTCGACTTTAAGGTCGAGTCGGGCAAGATCACGCTCTCCCACGCGAACGTCGCGTCGGCTACGGTCAATTACTACCTGATGGACATCGAGCTGCTGTTCAGCCGCAATCCGTTCGTCAAGCAGTACAGTGGCCAGTTCTCGCACATCAAGCCGAACCAGTCGCAGACGGTGGCGTTGCCGGGCAATCGCGGCACGAAGGTCGTCGCGCTGCCCAAGTCGCTGGACAACCGCAACGTGCTGGTGGAGATCACCGCGGGCGGCGTCACCAAAACCGACGCGTACTACTCCAACTCGCTGTCGGTGCAGCTGAGCGAGCGATACGGCCAGGTGCGCGTCGCTGACCAGGACGGCAAGCCGCTGTCGAAGTCGTATGTCAAGGTGTTCGCACAGCTCCGCAATGGACAGGTGAAGTTCTATAAGGACGGCTACACTGACCTGCGCGGCCGCTTCGACTATGCCTCGCTGAGCACGAACGAGCTGGACCAGGTGCAACGCTTCTCGGTGCTTGTGATGAGCGAGCAGCATGGCGCGTTGGTGAAGGAGGCGTCTCCGCCGGCGCGTTAATTGTCGACGCAACAGAAAATCGTTGGCTCCCCGCCACGATCCCGTGGCGGGGAGCACAACGATGTTTGGCGGTAAGGCTCGCCTGGCTCCATTGCTTCAGTATCTTCAAGCTCTAGAACGCAACATGGCTTCCTAAGGCAGCTCGACCGGCTCGCCGTCGTGGATGTAGGCGAGCATCAGCAGCACCTCATAGTCGATCGTCTCGGCGATGAAATGCGTCGAGGCGTCGCAGTAGGTGAACTGCACGCCCACGGGATGGGCGCTGTTGAAGACCCAGGCGTAGGACTTGTCCTGCGCGTTATTCTGGTACGCCGCGTTGATATGCCAATCCCGCTTGTACGTCGGATCGATCGGAACATAGTTGGGGTGGTTGCGAATGAAGTCGCGGCCATCGGACCAGGCAGAGTAGACTCGTCCGTGACAGCAGGTGTGAATGCCCTGCAGTCCCCAAGGGCCATAGGCGGTGGATGTCTTCAGGCGCCCGCCCGCGCCTTCTCCCAACGCAATCGAGTTCGACGTGCCGTCGGTGATGTCGGCCATGCGAGCGGCGCCGTTGTTTCCGAAGGCGCCTTGCTGGATGTAGTCGCTATATACGTCGTACGGTGCGCTGTAGTCTGTGAAGATGCCCGTCGAAAAGAAATAGCTCGTGCGTTTGGCGTCTTTAGCTCGATAAAACGTGCTCGTGTAGTTGTAATTTTGCCCGGCTTGAGGATGCGAGGGGCACTCCAGCATCTTGGTCCGCATCTGTGTGTAAGGATCGTTTACATTCGACAGCGCCGTGTTGGCGGCGGCGGAAGTGATGGTGTCGTAGCCCGATTCGCTGGTTGCATAGTTGAAGTCGATTTTCTGGTAGGTCGCCCCGCCCTCGTAAAACGGCAGCAACATTGCCCAGCCCGTATGGTTGCGCGGCCCTTCCGGATAGTAGCTCGCATAGCCGGTGTAGCGTCGGGAGTTGAGCAACGCTGGCGGGAACGTCTTGAAGACGTCGTGATAGTTGTGCAGGGCGATGCCGCCTTGCTTGAGGTTGTTGCTGCAGCTGATCCGCCGCGCCGCCTCGCGAGCTGCCTGCACAGCCGGCAACAGCAACGCGACCAGCACGCCGATGATGGCGATCACCACGAGCAGCTCGACGAGAGTAAAGGCGCCGCGGTGCTGCGTTCGTCGTCGACGCGGCTGAGGCAGGCAAGGAGATGGGGGATTAAGGTAGGTCATGTCACGCTCCGCGGTGGGATAGGGAGGAAGCAGGTTTCGCGTTTGGTGGCGTGACGTACCAACGCATTCGCAAACTGCGGGCCAATCAAGGTCGGTCCTTGTTCTCAGCGCGCGCCGCAACTCGTCGCGAGGCGTCATTGGGGTTGTGCGATCGCGTTGCCATCGTGACCGCTGCGTCTGCGATTTCAGCGAGAATCGCGGCCCGATCATTCGCTTGACTTGCTTCCTTCGTCGACGAAGAGATGCGGCGTCGGTTTTTTTTCGCGGATTGTCTGCGGCGCCAATTCATGGCGCCTCTCCCGCAGGCGCCAGGCCGCCGCTAGGTCGAGAGCCGTTGTGGCGGACCGGTGGCTAGCTGGAGCGGCGGTCCCCTTGAGTCCGGACAATGGCGCCGACGAAGCCATTAGCGTGGCCGCATGTCACTCTGGTGAATGCCCAAGAAACAGGCAGGCCTCGGAATTGGCAGTGCTGGAGATTGGGATCGTTCCTGTGGGCGGCTCGCTGAGGCGTCGATTGGCGTCGGTTGCTCGCAGAGGCTAAAATCGGCACTTTGAGTCATTGCCAACCAGACCATCAATGGGAAACACCATGACCGCCTCAATCCGTCTCATGCCAATTGCGTTGTTGACGCTTACCGCGAGCTTGCTCGCATTCGCCAATGCGTCGGCCGCGGATCCGGTGAGCAAGAAGGTCGATCTGCTAGCGGCGATCCGGGCGGGCGATGTTGAATATCACATCAACCCAAAGTCCGATGTCCACGATGATCCGAAGGACGTGTGGACCTTCCAGCCCGACGGGCAATTGCGAGTGAGTGGCCGTGGCTATGGCTACGTGGCGACGAAGCAGGCCTATCGCGATTATCACCTGGTGATCGAGTTCCGTTGGGGCGAGAAGACGTGGGGCCGGCGTGAGCAAGCCGCGCGTGACAACGGCATCCTGCTGCACGCTTATGGTCCGCATGGCGCCTATGGCGGCACCTGGATGGCCAGCATTGAGGCGCAGATCATTGAAGGCGGGGTGGGCGACATCCTGGTGCTCTCGCCGACGCTCGAGAACGGCGAGACGCTCACGACATCCTTGTCCGCCGAAATCGGCCGTGACCGGGACGGGGAGATGATCTGGAAGCCTGGCGAGCCGCGGCAGACGGTCACCAAGGGCCGAGTGAACTGGCAGAAGCGGGACGTCGACTGGAAGGACTCCGTAGGCTTCCGCGGCCGGGACGATGTCGAGTCGACGTTCGGCAAGTGGACTCGCATGGAGGTGATCGCCAAGGGGGACACATTGCGCTACCTGGTCAACGGCGTCGTCGTCAACGAGGCGTTTGAGGCCAAGCCATCGGCGGGCCGCATCCTGCTCCAGACCGAAGGCGCCGAGATGCTCGTGCGACGCTACGAGCTCTGGCCGCTCGGCGAATTCAAAGACACCTGGCAACCGGCCGACGCCAAGTAGAAGGGCGCACAACCACGGTCGCGATCCCGCGGAGTCACGCGATTCGCGCGCACAAGCCCCGCAAGGGGCGACAGACGTTAGCCACGGGCGCGAGCCCGTGGAGTCGCGTGTCGCGCTCCCGCAGAGTCGCGCGATCCGCGCGCACAAGCCCCGCAAGGGGCGACAGAAGGTAGCCACGGGCGCGATCCGCGAGCCCGTGGAGTCTCGCGGCGCGCTCCCGCAGAGTCGTGCGATCCGCGCGCACAAGCCCCGCAAGGGGCGACAGAAGGTAGCCACGGGCGTGAGCCGGCGTGAGCCCGTGGAGTCTCG
>JAGQPF010000090.1 GCA_020426845.1 Planctomycetales bacterium | reverse complement strand
GCGCCAGCAACGGTCTGAACAATCGCGAGCGCACCGAAGTGTTCAAACACTTCGAACTCGTTTCACGCCAGGCCGGCATGGGCGAAGCCCTGCAGCAGGCCCGCAACATGGCCGCCAAGCTCGGCAATCAGCGCCGCGTGCGCAAACAACGGCACGACGACTGGCACCCGCCCGGCATCGCCGCCTGAACCCATCCCACCACAGCGGCGCCCAGCGCCGCTGAACTTTTCCCCGAGGAACAGACATGAAGAACAAATCTTGGATCGTCTACGGTCCGCCCGCCACAGGCAAAACTCAGAACGCGAGAGCCATCGCCGACTTGCTTAGCTGCCCCAACATCGTGGATGACTGGGACGGTCGCGCACGTTCGTTTGTGCCATACAACACGCTGCACATCACCAATGTACATGCCGATTGGGATGAATCTGCGAGGCGGGTGCTTTCGATCGACAAGGCCCTCGCGCTGCTCGGCAATCGATCTGGGGGCGCACAATGAACTCTAAGAATCGATTTGCAAGCGCCAACGAGCATTGCAAAATCATGGATATCACTCCTGCTCTCGCTAAAGAAATGCTGGCCGTGAACCGAGAAGATAATCGGCGACTGCGATGGTGGTACGTGCTCCAGCTGGCCGCAGCTATGCGACGGGGGGAGTGGCGTTTAACTAGCCAGGGGATTGGATTCGATAAAAACGGCAATTTGAATAACGCACAGCATACGCTTAATGCGGTCATCGAATCCGGAGTAACTATTCGTTGCCTCGTTGTATTCGGTTTGCGCGAGGATTCGTTCGAGGTCACCGATATAGGCATGAAACGAACCGCTGGTGATCTACTTGCACTGCCCCCGCGAGTCGCCGAGGTTGTGAGAGTCGCGGCAATTATTCTTTTCGGAAACAGCACTCCGTCCGCTGATCAGATGAAACGGCTGTATGTTACCGGGATTGTGCAATCTGTCTTCGCACTGGTCGCGTATTGCGGAACAGCGACGCGCTACTTCTCATCAGCCCCGATGAAACTGGCTGCAGTAATTACGATCATGAACGGCGGCGATTCTGAATTTGTTTATCAGCAATACCGCGCCTTGTGCATGTCATTATTTGATGAAATGTCCACCCATGCACAGGCGCTTAAGCGGCAGCTTGATTCCGGGAAAGTGAGCGCGGGAGACAGGCGTGGAACCCTAGCTCGCGGTTTGCGCGTCTTCGATAAGGACCGCGCGAATATCACCAAGATAATCATTCGAGACGACGATGGCGACAACGCAGTGAAGCTGCTCAAAGCCACTCTGAATGCCGCGACAAAGGAAAGCACATGACCACCCACATCGACATCCCCCTGAGCCAGCTCAAGCTCAGCCCCACCAACGTCCGCACCGATCCGGGCGACGTTCGCACGCTGGCGCGCAGCATCCAGAGCATCGGGCTGATCAACCCGCTGGCCGTCACCGAGAACGGCCGCGGCTGGCTGGTCGAGGCCGGCGGCCGCCGGCTGGCCGCCCTGCAGCTGCTGCGCGACAACGGCCACTTCGCCAAGGATGAGCCCATCCCTTGCACCGTGTTCGACAGCCCATCCGTTGCCCGCAGCCTGGCCGAAAACCACGAGCGCGCCCCCATGGACGCCGTGCAGCAGTTCCAGGCCTTCGATCGCCTCATCGGCGAAGGCCACACCGTGCACGAAGTCGCCGAGACCTTCAGCGTC
>JAGQPF010000760.1 GCA_020426845.1 Planctomycetales bacterium | reverse complement strand
TCGTTGTGGACGATCGGTGTCGAGCAACCTTTGCCGGGCAACTCCGTCTTCCAAACGATTGCATCTCCTGTCAGCGAACGCGGGTAGTCGCCGCGCGGTGCGCTTCCGCTGCCGGCTGGCCCGCGCCAACTCGGCCAACCCCCTTCCCCGTGCACTTGACGCTGCGGTGCGACGGCGACCAGCAGCACCAGGGGAATCAAAACAGCCGCGGAAGGGACGCGCATGAGGATTGCTCCAAAGTTGAGGAAAGTTGAGGGTGATTGTACGCGCCGGAAGCTGGACCGCCAACAATCGAACTGCAACGCGGTCAATGAGTGGACCGAACTCGGCCTAAACGGGCCGAATCCGCGAGTCGGCTATGGAGAGAAGCAGGCAATCTCAATTACAATCGAGGGCGTTCGTCGAGTGATTGGCAGCAGCTGTTTTCGCTTGCTGGCTCCCGATGCTCCCGTTTACCTCGAGTTTTTCCCCGCCGGACCTCGTTTTCGCAGCCGAGGCACGCGCTGGAGTTCAAGGTTCATCCCTTCCGACCACCACCCGCACAGAGTCCGTCATGCACCGATCGAATGTGACACCTCGCCGTCAGTTTTTGAAGCAGGTTGCCGCCGCTGGCGTCGCCGGCATGGCCTTGCCCGTCGTCCGCAACGTGCGCGCCGAGTCGCCCAATGAACGTCCCGTCTTCGCGACGATCGGCCTGCGCAATCAGGGGTGGGCAATCACCAGCAAGTCCTTCGATTACGCCGATTTCGCGGCGATGGCCGACGTCGACTCGAACGTGCTCGGCGTCAATGTCGAGAAGGCCGAGAAGAAGCAGAATCGCAAACTCGACTCCTACAAGGACTACCGCAAGATCCTGGACCGCAAGGACATCGACGCGGTGATGATCGCGACTCCCGACCACTGGCACACCAAAATTGCGGTGGAGGCGATGCTGGCCGGGAAGGATGTGTACTGCGAGAAGCCGCTGACGCTGACCATCGCGGAGGGCAAGCTCATTGAGCAGATCGTTGCCAAAACGGGCAAGGTCTTTCAAGTGGGCACGATGCAGCGCACCGAGTCGGGGCAACGGTTCTTGCAAGCCATCGCGTTGATACGCAGCGGTCGGATCGGCAAAGTGCAGCGCGTGACCTGTGGCATCAACGGCATGACCGGTTCGCCCGCGATTCCGGAGGCGCCGGTGCCGACGGAGCTCGACTGGGAGTTTTGGCTCGGTCCTGCGGCCAAGGTCCCCTACCGCGCACTGCCCGAGATGCGGACCGGCTACGGCGGCGGAGTGCCGCTTTACAGCAACTGTCACTACTCGTTCCGCAACTGGCACGAGTACTCGGGAGGCAAGCTGACGGACTGGGGCGCGCACCACGTAGACATCGCCTGCTGGGCGCTTGGTGGCAAAGGCCCCAGCAAGATCACGCCGCTCGAGTACGAGTTGCCGGTTGAGTACAAGGATGGACATCCGCTTGTCAGCGACCGCTACAACGCGGCGACGAGCTTCAAGATCGGCGTGGCGATGCCCGACGACGTGGAGATGATCATCACGAGCGAGGGCGACAACGGCATCTTGTTCGAAGGGACCGAAGGCCGGTTCTTTGTCAACCGCGGCAAGATTGTCGGCAAGCCGGTCGAGGACCTGAAGGAGAATCCGCTTCCGGACGGCGCCATCGAGGACGTCTATGGCGGCAAGGTCAGCGCCAATCACACGGCCAACTTTGTCGAGGCGATGAAGTCCAGGAAGCAGCCGATCTCCGATGTTTGGTCGCACAATCAGATGCTGGAGATCTGCCATCTCTCGAACATCGCGATGCGGCTGGGCCGCGAGCTCAAATGGGACCCGGCGAAACGCGAGATCGTGGACGACACGCAAGCCAATGCGTTCCTCTCTCGCGAGAGCCGTCAAGGTTACGAGATCAACATGTAGAGTTGACCTCTCCGGTTTGCGGATTGGGACTTGGGCCTCCGGCCCGCGGAGTCACAGGCGAGGTGGACCCGATGGGCCACCATCGCAGGCGACCCTTGAGCGTCCCCATCCGCTTGGTTGCTTTTCCTGTTGCAGCAAAGCGTCCGATCAATGCGATTGTTTGAAGGCACACCGTGGGATCGGCCCCCGCGCTGCGAGCGCTGCGGCGAGTTGGAGGCGGACTGCGAGTGTCCGCCGCCGCCCAAGCAGTGGCTGGCGCCGGAGAAGCAACAGGCCCGCCTGCGAGTCGAGAAGCGGAAAAAGGGCAAGGTTGTGACGGTCATCGCGGGCTTGTCTCCCGAGGAGTCCGACCTGCCCTCGCTATTGGCTCGACTCAAGGACACATGTGGCGCCGGAGGCGCCGTGAAGGACGAAGCACTCGAGTTGCAGGGGCGGCATCTTGAACGAGTGCGAGACGTGCTGGTGCAAATGGGATATCGCGTCGTATAAGAGCCTGTTGTTTTCAACCCGTGGGAGCCCGTTGAAACGACTTTCGGTTGTAGCAGCGTGGCGGCAATTGCCTGCTCTCGGTGCGGCACGTGTCAACTTATAAAAAAACGGCGGCTGCAAGCAGCCGCCGTCGTCTTAGCGTTTTCGTTGTTCACCCGACGTCGTGCGCGACACTCCGGTCAAGGTTGGGAGTACAGCATCAGCCCGCCGGAGATTGCCGAGGCGTAGGCGGCCGGCTGCGCCGCCGGGGCGGGCGGCAGCGGTTGCGGCACCGTGTCGCGGTGGATCATGATGTCCGGCTGCGAGACGAGGCAAATGGGAAATGCCTTGGCGATTCGCCCGTCGGGCATGACGATCTTCAGCGTCGCGACTTTCGGCCGGTTGAGACCCACTTTGGGCAAATTGGCGGTCACTGAGTTGGGCTTCCACTCCAACAACTCACACTGGCGACTCGTGCCATCGTGCTCCAGATACAGGTAGCCGGGTTGATCGAGCAGGAAGTTGGCGAACAGCGTGACCCGCGAGCCGCTGACGACCTCGGGGCGGCCGACGTCATAGCTTGGCGTCGACTGCACCTCCTTGTAGATCACGCGATGGGAAGCCTCAACGCGAGCCTCGTAACGCGGTGGTGGGCACTGTGGGTCGCCCGCGAGGCAGAGATTGGCGCCGAACAGCAGCAGCGAAGCCAGCGCGCCGGTGATCTGATGGAAGCGTTGCATGACAGACTCCTCTTGTGTTAAATCGGGGTTGCGGTTGTCACTCATGTGACTGACAACACCTAAAGGCGACCCGGATTCGAATCATTTCACGAGATTCGAAAAAAGTTCGAAGGCTCGACGGGTCCACCGGGCCTCACAAGGGTCGCCTGCGATGGAGGCCCGACCGGTCCACCGGGCCTCACAAGGGTCGCCTGCGATGGAGGCCCGACCGGTCC
>JAGQPF010000759.1 GCA_020426845.1 Planctomycetales bacterium | reverse complement strand
GACCGCGTCAGAGGAGGAGGGCTGCGATCCTGGGAAGTGACCATGCCTAAAACGCTCGAATGGGTGGCGCTGGCCACGTCCAATGGCGACATCATTGTCGCCGAACCACTCTTAGACCAAGAGTAACCTGGCGACCAAGTTGGCTTCATCCTTGCCGGGGCGGCGCTTCACTCTGCCCCAGCTATGATACGGTCAGCTGATGATCTCGCGGATCACTCGCGCAGGCTCGACCCCGGTGAGCCGCTGGTTGAGGCCTTGGAACGGGAAGGTCAACTTCTCGTGGTTGATCCCCAGCTGATGCAACATGGTCGCATGAAGATCGCGAATCGGCACGGAATCTTTGACCACGTTGTAACTGAAGTCGTCCGTCTCGCCGTACTCCATGCCGCCTCGAATGCCGCCGCCGGCCACCCAGCCGGAAAAGCAACGGGGATGGTGGTCGCGGCCATAGTCTTCCATAGTCAGGTTGCCTTGGCCGTAGACCGTGCGGCCAAACTCGCCGGCGAGGACGATCAGCGTCTTCTCCAACAGACCCCGTTGCTGGAGATCCGCGATCAAGGCCGCGGAGGGCTGGTCAATGTCGAACGCCTGGCCCGGCAACTGCTTGGGCAGAATGGAATGGTGGTCCCAACCGCGATGGAAGATCTTGACGAATCGCACGCCGCGTTCGATCATTCGCCGCGCCAGCAGACAATTGCGCGCGAAGGAGCCGTTCTTCTGCACCTCGGGTCCGTAGGCGTCGATCACATGCTGCGGCTCTTGCGACAAGTCGGTCAGCTCCGGCACCGAAGTTTGCATCCGGAACGCCATCTCCTGCTGAGCGATTGTGGTGTTGATCTCGTTGTCGCCAATCTCGTCGAAATGTCGGCGATTCAGCTCACCCGCGACATCCAGCATTCGGCGCCGAATCGCGGGGTCGACACCATTGGGGTTGGAGAGAAAGAGCACGGGGTCGCCGTTGGTCTGCAGCGCGACGCCCTGGTGCTTCGAGGGCAGGAACCCGCTGCCCCAGAGCCGGCTATAGAGCCCCTGGACGTTGCGAGTCCCGCCTGTCCAGTACGCCGATGTGAGCACAATGAAGTCGGGCAGGTCCTTGTTGAGCGACCCCAGTCCATAACTCAGCCAGGCGCCCATGCTCGCCTTGCCGGGCAGCTCGAAGCCGGTGCAGATGTAGGTCTTCGCCGGGTCGTGATTGATGGCGTTGGTGTTGAACGACTTGATGATGCACAAGTCGTCGGCGCGTTTTGACAGGTGCGGCAGCAGCTCGCTCATCCAGATCCCGCTGTCGCCGGCACGAGCAAACTTGAATTTCGAAGGCGCGACGAGCTGCTCCTTTCCCCGCGTCATCGCCGTCACGCGTTGGCCTTGGCTGATGCTGGACGGCAGCGGCTTGCGGAACTGGCGATGCAGCTCTGGCTTGTAGTCGAACAGGTCGACTTGGCTCGGCGCGCCGGCCATGAACAAGAAGATCACATGCTCCGCCTTCGCCTCGTGGTCGGTCTTGGCCGCCGCGTTCTGAGGCAGCAGAGCGCCCAGCGCCGTGACGCCCAGTCCCATGCCGGCGTTCTGCAGAAACTGTCGTCGCGCGGGAAGCATGCCCAAGTTCGTTTCGTGATTCATGGTCATTGGCGTTTCTTGGTGATGTCCAGATTGTAGAGGGCGTTGACCAACATGGTCCAGGCAGCGAGCTCCGCGGGCGAGGCTGCACCCAACGGCTCATCC
This sequence comes from Planctomycetales bacterium, assembly GCA_020426845.1. Classification (GTDB taxonomy): domain Bacteria; phylum Planctomycetota; class Planctomycetia; order Pirellulales; family Pirellulaceae; genus JAGQPF01. The sequence goes on along the minus strand of JAGQPF010000759.1, from coordinate 1,783 downwards.
TCGATGAGACTCTTCGCCAGATCCGGCTTGTCACGATAGAGTGCCTCGAGGTCCTCCAGTCCCTTTGCCAACGCCGCGACATCGCCCTCCTTCGGCAGCTGAGACGTCACCGTCTCGTAGGCAAACGCGATCCGTTCCGCAGGCGGCTGCGCGAGCGTCATGGCCGCCAGCCGGCGCTCCGCGCGGATGTACTCGGGCTCGTTCATCAACAGCAACGCTTGCAGCGGCGTGTTGGTTCGCTCGCGGCGCGCAACACATTCCTCTCGCGTCGGCGCATTGAGAATCGTCATCTGCGGAGGCGGAAGGCCTCGCTTCCAAAACGTGTACACGCTGCGGCGGCGCGTCTTGTCGCCCGTGTCCGCCACGAATTGATTCGGGTAGGAGCTGGGCAGCGCAACCGCTTTCCAAAGCCCGTCCGGTTGCGGCGGCTTCACGCTTTTCCCGAACATCGTGTCGACGAGCATGCCGCTGGTGAAGAGGATCTGGTCCCGAATCACTTCGGCATCCAGCCGGTACCGAGAGCCTCGCGCCAACAAGCGATTTTGCGGATCCTTGGCGAACTCGGCGGGCGAAGCATGCGAGGACTGGCGATAGGTCTCGGAAAGCACCATTTCGCGCATCAATGCTTTGACATCCCAGCCGCTGTCGCGAAATCGCCACGCCAAGTAGTTGAGCAAGTCCGGATGGCTGGGCCATTCGCCCTGGGCCCCAAGATCCTCCGAGGTCCTCACGATGCCGACGCCGAACAGCTGTTGCCAGAAACGGTTGGCCGCAACGCGCGCCGTCAGCGGATGCTCGGGACTGACGAACCACTCGGCCAGCTCCACTCGCGTCCGCGGCCCGTCGCCTTCGGCCTTCAGCGGCGGCAAAAAGGCGGGCGTGTTGCGTGCGACCGGCTCGCCCGGCTTGTCGTAAGCGCCTCGAATCAAGATGTGAGCGGGGCGAATCTCCGCCCGCTCCTTCATCACCATGGCGCCGGGAAGAGTCTCCTCAAAGTTGTTCTGCTCCGAGCGAGCGCGGTTCAGCTTGGCCTCGGCGGCCTTCAAGTCAGCTTGCAAGCTCTCCTTCGTGGGAGGGTCTGTTTTGCCGGCATCGTCGGCGTCCGGCTTGGCGTCGTCGGAGCTCGGCGCGCTTGGCTCCTTGGCTTGTTTCTCGAGCTGCGCCAACTGTTGCTTGAGTTGTTCGACCCGCTCGGCAGCCTGTTGCGAAGCGGAGATCAGTTCGGCCCGCCGGGCATCTTGCTCGGGCGACGTGAGCAGCACGTAGGGCTCCTGCAAGCCTCGCTTGAAGTCCGGCCCGGAACGGCCGCCCGTCTCGGGCTCCGCGTCGATATTGTTGAAAAAGGCGTAGAGCTGATAAAAGTCGCGCATCGTGAGCGGGTCAAACTTGTGATCGTGACAAACGGCACATTGCACGGTCATCCCCATGAACGCCGAACCCACGGACGTGACTCGGTCAATGACGTTGCGCGTGTGGCTTTCCTCGGGGAGCATCGTTCCACGATCGATAATCATGTGCAGCCGATGAAATCCCGACGCCACTAGTTGGTCACGCGTGGGGTTGGGATACAGATCGCCCGCTAGCTGGTGCCTCACGAAGTCGTCGTAAGGCAGATTCTCGTTGAAAGAGCGAATCACCCAGTCGCGATACGGTGATAGATCGCGGTAGTGGTCGTGATGGATGCCGTTGGTGTCGGCAAAGCGAACGAGATCCAGCCAATACCTCGCCATCTGCTCGCCGTATTGAGGCTTGTTGAGCAAGCGATCCACCAATCGCTCGTAAG
>JAGQPF010000758.1 GCA_020426845.1 Planctomycetales bacterium | reverse complement strand
GCCGATCCACATGTGGCGTCTCGTAAAACGTCTCTGGATTGTTGGCGCCGATGTCCATATAGCCGAGGTCATCGACCAGAAAGAACACGACGTTGGGCTTTTGCGCCTCCGCGCCGTGGGCTGAGCCAATCGTGGTCACACAAAAGATGGCGACCATCGTCAGCCTCACAGGCTGCCCTTGCAGCGCGAATCGTGCCGCCAAAGTACGGAGAACAGAAGTCAGACTCATGAGAACAACACCGAATGCGGGGAGAATACCGGCGACAACAACTCATCATGATAAACGCTGCTCACGCCGTGTGCGATCTTCCCGGATGAGCGGGTCTCTACAGCGCTGACCGACGGCCTGTGACCAACGTGCGGCACAGAGGGGCTGACCAGTGACTGACATGTGGCACAGGCTGCCAGCCTGTATTTGACGCTTGCCGCAGCTTTCGTAATTCTGACGTGGCACAAGCTGCCAGCCTGTGTTCGTCGTGGCACAGGCTGCCAGCCTGTGATGACCCGCCAATGAACGCTGACCTTACGTGGCACAGGCTGCCAGCCTGTGATTGAACCGCCAATGCAGGCTGATCTTACGTGGCACAGGCTGCCAGCCTGTGTTTGACCCGCCAATGCACGCTGACCTTACGTGGCACAGGCTGCCAGCCTGTGTTTGACCCGCCAATGCAGGCTGGCAGCCTGCACTACGTCACCAACAAAGCCATGGAAATATCCTATCGCAGATCGCTTCCTCATTGGTACGTGCCGGGCGCTGCGCACTTTGTGACGTATCGTGTTGCCGGAACGCTGCCGCTAGCTGCCATCAAATCGCTACGGGAGAAACGGGAGCGGTTGCTTGCCGAGAAAACAGGCAAGCCGCTTGCCAAGCACCGGCTGGACGTCCACAGAGTGCTCTTCGCAGCTTATGAAAAGTATCTGGACACCGCGTCCGACATTGATTGGCTATGCCATCCGCGCGTGGCTTCGATGTTGCGTCAGAACCTCTACCACCACGACGGCGTCAAATACGTTCTGCATGCCTACTGCATCATGCCCAATCATGTGCACCTGTTGCTGACTCCGTCACCCGAGCTCGCTACGCAGTGGGGCAAAATAGATTCCCCAATGCCCATAGGTGAGTCGACCGACAAGCGTAGTCCGCTGGCAGCGATCATGCACAGCCTCAAGAGCTACACAGCGAATCGAGCCAACAAGATCCTGCAGCGAGAAGGAGAGTTCTGGCAACCGGAGTCCTACGACCACTGGGTTCGCGATGACGATGAACTGGAGCGAATCGTCAACTACATTCACGCGAATCCGGTCGCAGCCGGACTGGTCGATCGGCACGAAGATTGGCACTGGTGCTCCTGCCATGATCGATACTTGCTTGACGGTGACAGATCCGGGTGGCTGTGCATGGCACAGGCTGCCAGCCTGTGATGTCGTAGCACAGGCTGCCAGCCTGTGATGGTCGTGTTTTTAGTCACTGCTTGCAGGCTGGCAGCCTGCACTACGACGTCCGTGTGCGTTGTGGTTCTCCTCACTGTTTGCAGGCTGGCAGCCTGCACTACGTACTTGCAGGCTGGCAGCCTGCACCACGTCACGGGCGCAGGTTGGGAATGCCGATCGTCGCCCCGAGTGAGGAGATGAACTGCTCGGGTGTGGCGCCATAGCTCTGTTGCAGGCTCTCCGGATAACTGACTCCGGCTTTGAGCAGATCGATGAATTCCTTGAATTTGGCGTCGTCCAGCTTGATCAGGAACGTGACGGCCCACGAGTAGATGCCATAGTCCGGCGACTGCGCCATGGTAACCTCGTTGAGCGCACCTTCGAGGGAGCGAGTGCGGGCGACGACTTGCAGCCTGGCGCGCTGTTGCAGCGCCACTTGACGGCTGGTTGGAACAACCACTTGTCCGACGTAGTCGGCCAGTCCTTCATTGACCCAAGCGGGCAAACGTTGCGATGTCCGGTAGCGATGGAGGAAACCGTGACTGGTCTCATGCACAAGCATGTGGCCGAAGTCGTGAGGATTCTCGCCGCGGTAGCAGCCAACCACGACCGACCCATTGGAGTTCTGATGACATCGCCCATAGGTCTTGGCCGCGGGCGCCGAGTTCATGAAAGTCTGTTCAAAGTGTGCGAACTGTTGCTGTGAGACAAACGCAACAACTAAGCACTTGCCCAACCACACCGGTTGATCGGCGGGAATCTGGTACATCTTCATCAACAGCTCATACATCTTGTCGAGCTGCAGCACGTAGGGGCCGACTTGGTTTGCCGGGATGTTGCTGAAGAACAGGAATTGCTCCGTCTCGTAGAGTTGCATCCCTTGATAGGTTTGGCCGACCTGCTTCATCAACTCACGATGCTTCGCCGTCGTCTCGGCGTGTTGCGCCTCGGTCGGGACGGCCCAGGGCTTCACTCCGGTTTTGGCCAGTGCCGCCTCCCAACGGGCTTGGCGACTCGCCTCCAGTTCCGCTTGCTTTTCCGCAAGCAACTCCTGTCGCGTCTTGCGAGCAGGTTGCTCCGGATTCTCCGTCGTCTCAACAACTCCCTCCGCAGACTTCGACGAGGTCCGGCCTCGAATGGCGACAGCGTCGCCGACTTTGAGCTGCCTCGAGGCAAATCTCGCGACGAAGTAGTCAGCAGCCACCGCCGTCACGGTTCCGAAGATCACTTCCTCGCCGTCCGCGGCGAACCGCACTCGATCCCCCACGGCAACTCGCTGCTCCGCGGGCAACGGGATCTTGCAGTACTCGCCCGACACCTGCCGCACCGCCAGCGTTTGTTGGGCGCAAGCTCGACTGGCGTCACTCATCGGGAAGAGAGCGGCCAGTGCCACCGTCGCCGACGCCAACCAAACAACAGCAACTCGCCGACGGGCATGCACAACAGTCACTTGTACAGTCACTTGTACGGTCATTCTGCTGCCTATGCCCAACGACGCGCCCATTGAGGTGGAATCCACCGATGCGAGACCGACTCTGTCGATCCTACAACAACGGGCTGGCCAGTCGAAACGAATTCTCGAAGAATCTGCTGAGCAACGACCTCTGTGCCCACTCCTCGGGCACAATTCGATCGGCCTCGGCAACATACCGCAGCTGCAGCTCTCGCAGCGACGCGGAGAAGTCCGCGTCATAGACGTAGAGCGCGACCTCGTAGTTGAGCCAGAAGCTGCGCATGTCGAGATTCACCGTGCCGAACATCGACCGCCTGCCGTCGGCGGTGATCGACTTGGTGTGCAGCAGGCCATGACGATACCAATATACTTCGATGCCGCTCTCGAGCAGGTCGTCGAAGTAGGAGCGGCTTGCGTACCGCGTGAGCAGCGAGTCGACTTTCTCGGGCACGACGAGCTGCACCTTCACTCCGCGGGCAGCTGCGCCGCGCAGGGCGCGCAGCAGCGACTCATCAGGCACGAGATAGGGCGTCGTGAGAATCACCTCGTGCTCCGCCGAGTTGATGATGGCCAGCACCATCTGCAGCTGCGCGTCACCGGACTCTCCGGGACCGGAGGGAATGACTTGCATATCCGCCGGCCCGTTTGGCTCCACGAGGTGCAACTTTGCCGCGCGAATCAGTTCGAGCAGCGGCTCGCCGGACTCGAGCATCCAATCGCCGATCATGACGGCGGCCAGCGGCACGACCGCCGCGCCTTCGACTCGCACCATGGCGTCGACCCACAAGCCGAAGTCAGAGCCTTGCTTGAAGAATCGCGGGTCGACAAGATTCATGCTGCCTGTCCAGGCAACTTTGCCATCGATCACCACAATCTTGCGGTGCAGCCGCAGGTCGGTGCGGCCGACAAAGGTTCGCAGTAGTCCGACGGGGAGCGCCGGCAGCAACTTGACTCCGGCTTCGCGCAGCCGTCGCGGCTGTCCCGTTCGCCACCAAGGCCGAGCGCCCAGCGAGTCGATCAGCAAACAACAATAGACGCCGCGTCTCGCAGCTCGAATGACAGCTTCCAGCACCACATCGGCCTGCCCGCCCGCTTGCCAAATATAGAACTCCATCAGGACGCTCTTCTCGGCCGCGTCGACATCGCGCGCAATCGCCTCGAGAATCTCGGGAGTATCGGATATCAGCTGATGCGAACTGCCATGCACGGTGGGAAACCCGACCATAGCGCGGCCCAATTGGTCCATGCCTCGCTCAGCCGCTGAGTGTCGCTGCCAATCGACATCGGTGAGCCCCTTGCGAATCGCCTCGTCCGCGATCTTGCGGTAATCGACTCGTAGCGTCTCGAATCCCTGAGCGCGGCGATGCCCAATGCGGCGCTCGCCAATCAGCAGATAGGCGCCAGCGCCTGCCAACGGCGTCGTGGCGATCAGAAATATCCAGGCCAGCGCCACTCCGGTTGGCAGCCGCCGCATGATCACTCGCAGCACCAAGCCCGACACCACGGTGGCGTGCGCAATCAGGGTGATGGTCGCCGGGTGCAAAAACAGATAGTTGAACATCGCTACGGAATGGGGAATCCTACAGCAGACCTTCAATCAAACTGCCCGTGGCAATCGGCGTGGGCCGAGTGAGCCTGGGGAAATGCGTTTGATGTGGGTTGAGGCCAAGTGCGCTATAGATGGTGTAGGCGAAGTCTTCCGGAGTCCAGGGACGTGTCTTCGGCTCGGCGCCGTTGCGATCCGTGGCGCCGACGACGGCCCCGCGCGCGATGCCGGCTCCGGCCAGCAACACGCTGCCGGCGCCGGGATAATGATCTCTTCCGCCATCCTTGTTGATCTTCGGCGTGCGGCCGAACTCGCCCATCGCCACCACCAGCGTCGTGTCCAACAGCCCGCGGTCCTCGAGGTCGTCCAGCAGCGTCGACAGCGACATATCCAGTTGCGGCAGGTTGCCCGGCCCCGGGGTTCGCGCCCACTTATAACCGCCGGGGATATTCGCCGGCGGCTCGGCAAAGGACATCATCGACTCGAACAGCAGGTGGTGGTTGTCCCAAGTGCCGTTGGTTTTGCCCGCGCCGAACAGCCCGCCCTGCACCGCTTGATTGATCGTCACGAATCGCGCTCCCGCCTCCACCAAGCGACGAGCCAGCAGCACGCGGCGGCCGTAGATGTTGTCGCCGTATCGCTCGCGCAGCGACTGGGGCTCGTCGCTCAGATCCAGTGCGCGGCGAATCCGGCCGGTCGTCAGCAGCTCCAGCGCCTCGCCCGAAAACTTGTCGACGGCGTCGATGCCTCGATCCGAAACTTCGCTGAGCCGTCCGAGTTCATCGAGCTGGCTTAGAATCACTTGACGCTCATCGAACCGCTCGCGGGCCAGCGACAGCTTGGCGAAGGCCGCGTTGCCATCGGCCGGGTCGCCGTCCAGATCGACGGCGGCGTGCGAGGCGCCGAGGTATCCGGCCGGCTTGGTGTAACGAGCGGCCACGGGCAGGCCGAAGTGAGCGGGCACTCCGGGCACGCGATTGCCCCGCAGCGCCGCAAGCAAACAGCCAAAGTTAGGGAACCGCTGACCGGACGGCGGAGGCGCCATGCCGCTGGCGACGTGCTGCGAGCCGGTGGAGTGCGAGCCGCTCACGCCGCGCCACGATCGCACGATCGCCACCTTGTGCATCCGCTGGGCCATCAGCGGCATCTTCTCGCAAATCAGCGTGCCCGGCACGCTCGTTTGCGTCGGGCTCCACAATCCACGGATCTCCACCGGGGCCGACGGCTTGGGATCGAATGTCTCGAAGTGGCTGGCGCCGCCGGCGAGAAACAGAAAGATGCAGGAGATATCGCGTGGCGGCGCATTCTCCGCGAGCGCTCGTTGTCGCAGCCATTGCGGCAACGACAGCCCGAACAGGCCCGCTCCGATCTGCATCGCGCCGCGGCGGCTGAACAAATGCGCAGGCGCGAGTTCGGGCGCCGACGTGGCGGAACTCAGGGCGGCGGAGCTCAAGGCGTCGCGTAGCGGAGTCTTCATGCGGGGCTCCGGTGGGAGTCGAGCCAGGCGGGCGGTAAGGTGGCTGGTGCCCCCAATTCTAAAGCGACTTAGCCGCCAAAGCCATCTGAATCCGACGCCCCGCGCGGGGGCCGATGGACGAGTCCGGGAGATTCGCTAGATTGATAGTCGGAAACGCCGCACGCGCCGCAAGCCACCACGCGATCCGAGCAAAGCGCCGCCCGGGGAGCGCCGCCCTGGAGTTGTCTGTCATGGACCACGCACTCGACCTGCTCGCCTTCAATCTCAAGCTGCTGGGCAAGCAGTCCAAGAAGAACATCCTGATCAGCGCCGGCAAGCAGTCCGACAAGGAACGGATGTTGCCTGTCGTCAAGCGGCTGATGGAGTTGAATGTCGCCGTCTACGCCACGCCCGGCACCAGCAAGTTTCTCACCGAGCACGGGGTCGTGAACTCGACCATTCACAAGATTGTGGATCACCTCGAGCCCAACATTCTCTCCTTCCTGAAGCTCGGCCAGCTGGATTTGGTCGTCAATGTTTTGACCGGCGACTACGACTACGACGAAAAGAGCGACGCCAACCTCATCCGCAGCCTCTCGATCGAGAACGGCATTCCGTTGCTCACCGACGCGGACGTTGCCATTCAGACGCTGGAGAAGATCTGCACCGACCATGCCCGCGACCGCTACGGCTACCACGCCGGCTCGGAGTCGTGGAATCTTCGCATCGAATTCCTGGAGATGGTTCGGCGCAAGGGAGGCTTCTCCAATCATCACGCCCATTTCGACAAGGCTTACCTGATCTCCCTGGAGAACCTGAAGCTCGGCCAAGTCGACATGCAGAAGAAGTGGGAGCTCTACGCGCACCTGAAGGAAAACTACACACACGCCGACTTGGTCGAGCGAATCTCGCGTGGCGTGCAGAAGATGGTCGACCAAGGCGTCACCTACTGCCGCACGATGGTCGATGCGGACAGCACGGTCGGTTTGCTGCCGATGAGGGCGGCGCTGGAGGTCAAACGCAAATTCGCGGGCCAGATACAGTTCGAGGTGGGCGTGCAGCCGCTCAAAGGCGTGCTCGATCCGGCCTCCCGGGAAGCGTTCATCGGGGCTTGCGAGCTGGGCGACTTTATCGGCGGACTGCCGTCGCGCGACCGGCCGACGCCCGAGAAGCATCTGGACATCATCATGGGCGTGGCCAAAGACCTGAACAAGCCGCTGGACGCCCATGTCGATCAGGAGAACAACCCGCATGAGATCGAGACCGAGCAGCTGGCGCTGAAGACGATCGAGCACGGCTTGCAAGGCCGCGTGTTCGGCGTGCACGCGATCTCGATGGCCGCCAAGCCGGCGGCCGAGCAGGACCGCATCGCCGATCTGCTGAAGGACGCTGGCGTCGGCGTGATCTGCTGCCCATCGGCCGCGCTGAGCATGAAGCAGCTGCCCATGGCCGCTCCGCTGCATAACTCCATCGCCCCGGTCGTGAAGCTGATGGAGCGCGGGGTCGATGTCTACCTGGGAGTCGACAACGTGCACGACCTGTTCATGCCGCTCGTCGACGGTGACATGTGGTTTGAATGCCGAGTGCTGATGGAGGCCTGCCGCCACTACGATCTGGAGAGCGTGGCGGAAATCGCTTGCCGCCGGCTGCCCTGGCATCGCGAGGCGGAGGTGGCCGCCGTGCCCGCCAGGGCCTAGCCCCTTTCCCGGATCCCTGTCAGCCAATACATTGGGCGGTATTGCGCATAAAGATTGGAAAAACCAGGGAAATGAAGGGCCCAGGCAACATGTCGACATCCACCGACACCATTGAGCAACTCTCGATCAACACCATCCGCACGCTGTCGATGGACGCGGTGCAGAAGGCCAACAGCGGCCATCCCGGCACGCCAATGGCGCTCGCTCCGGTCACCTACGCGTTGTGGAACGACGTGTTGAACTACAACCCGGCCGACCCGGCCTGGCCCGCGCGCGACCGCTTTATTCTGTCCTGCGGCCACGCCTCGATGTTGCTGTATTCGATCCTTCACTTGGCGGGCGTCCGCGCCCTGGAGGCCGGCCAGCCATCTGATGTGCTCAGCATCACGCTGGACGACATCAAGAACTTCCGCCAACTGTCCAGCCCTTGCGCTGGGCATCCCGAGCTGGGCTTCGCGGCGGGCATTGAGACGACGACCGGACCGCTGGGCCAGGGCGTGGCCAACAGCGTGGGCATCGCCATGGCCGCCCGCTGGCTTGCGGCCCATTACGATCGCCCCGGCCACGCGCTGTTCGGCTTTGACACTTACGCGTTGTGCAGCGACGGCGACATCATGGAGGGCGTTGGCTGTGAGGCCGCGTCGATCGCCGGCCATCTCAAGCTGTCGAACCTTTGCTGGATTTACGACGACAATCGCATCACCATCGAAGGTGACACGGACCTGGCATTCACCGAGGACGTCGGCAAGCGGTTCGAGGGCCTTGGCTGGAACATCGTCAAAGTCGACGACGCCAATGACTTGGACGCGATCCGCGCAGGCTTTGAGGCGTTCCGAGCCTGCCAGGACCGGCCGACCCTGATCGTGCTGCGCAGCATCATCGGCTATGGCTCGCCCAACAAGGCGAACTCGCACGGCGCGCACGGCGCTCCGCTGGGAGTCGACGAAGTGCGGCTGACCAAAGAGGTGTACGGGTGGCCCGACGAGCAATTCCATGTGCCCGACGGGGTCCGCGAGCACTTTGCCGCCGGCATCGGCCAGCGCGGCGCCGCCAGCTACGAGATCTGGCAGCAGCAGTTCGCCGCGTACAAGGAAGCGTTCCCCGCCGAAGCCGCTCAGCTGGAGACGCTCTGGAGCGGCGAGCTGCCCGCGGGCTGGGAGAACGCGCTGCCCGAATTCCCCGCCGATCCAAAGGGACTCGCCAGCCGAGTCTCGTCGGGCAAGGTGATTAACGCCGTCGCCCAAGCCGTGCCGTGGATGATCGGCGGCTCGGCCGACCTCGCGCCGTCCAACATGACGCACCTGGATGGCGAGCAGGACTTCGGCCCCGCCAACTACGGCGGGCGCAACCTCCACTTCGGCGTGCGCGAGCACGCGATGGCGGCGATCTGCAACGGCATGTCGCTCTGTGGACTCCGCACCTATTGCGGCACCTTCTTTGTGTTCACCGACTACCTGCGGCCGTCCATGCGGCTGAGCTCCATCATGCACCAAGGGGTCATCTACGTGCTCACGCACGACTCGATCGGCCTCGGCGAGGACGGCCCCACGCATCAGCCGGTGGAGCATCTGGCCGCCTGCCGAGCGATTCCGGGCGTGCGGGTCTTCCGCCCCGCGGACGCGAACGAAGTGGCTGAGTCCTACGCCACGGCGTTGGCTGATGGCCGGCATCCGGCCGCCATGGTGCTCACGCGACAAGGCCTCCCCACGCTCGACCGCACCCAATTCGGCGATGCCGCAGGGACGCGCCGCGGCGGCTACGTGCTGTTGGATTGCGACGGCGACCCGCAGGTGATTCTGATCGGCACCGGCAGCGAAGTGGGCCTCTGCCTCGAAGCGCAGCAGACGCTGGCCGCCGACGGCGTCGCCGCGCGAGTGGTAAGTATGCCGTGCTGGGAGCTGTTCGACGAGCAAGACGCGGCCTATCGCGAGTCGGTGCTGCCCTCCTCGGTCGCCGCGCGAGTCGCGGTGGAAGCCGGCATCCGCATGGGTTGGGACAAGTACATCGGCGCCAACGGCGCGTTCGTCGGCATGAATAGCTTCGGCGCCTCAGGCCCGTTCGAGCAACTGTACGAGCACTTCGGGATCACCGCCGAAAATGTCGCCGAGCAGGCGCGGCGCCAGCTGTCCTGAACGATCAGGCCGTTGCGACGAAGCCATTGAAGTCCGCCCGCCCCAGCGAGTTTGCCATGACGCCCGAGGAACGCATCGTCGAGCTGGAAACTCGCTTCACGCATCAGCAAAGGATGCTTGAGGACCTGAGCGCAGTGCTCATCGAGCAAGGGCGGCAGCTAGAGGAGGCGGAACGCGCCATTGGGCGATTGCTGCAACGCACCGACGAGCTCGGCGCCCAATTGGATACGCCTCGCCGCGCTGAGGAAGAGCGGCCGCCTCACTATTGAGCACGTGGCACGTAGCTGCCATCGTACGACGGACTTCCAGTCCGTCGTTGCGACCAGAAGGCTCTCGACGGACTGGAAGTCCGTCGTACGTGGCATAAGCAGCCAGACTGTGATTCACATAATCACATAAACAAGAATTAATTCCCGCGGCGAAGTGGAGGTGACGCTTCCCAATCGCCCGAAATGGCCGAATCGAGGCCGCACAGCCGCCCCAACCCCCCCTGCCCTTGCACCAAGAAATTTCCCCGCAGACTCCGCAGCTTATTGCCCGACTGCAACTCTTGTAGCAAGCTATGTTTGCCCCGGTGAAACGGCCGAGGTCCTGCCATCCGTGGCCTTGGGAAGCCGGACACGGTGAGCGAACCGGTTGGGGAAGCAAACATGAGCGTCAATTCCATCCTGATGCGAAAGCGTTGCGACCGGCGCGTGGTCGTCACTGGCTGGGGCTGGATGACGCCACACGGCTCCGATCCCGAGCAGGTCTGGTCAGCGCTCGAGAGTGGCCGCAGCGCCGTCAGGCCGATCACCCGCTTTGACACCACCTCGATGCCCGTGCGTTACGCCGCGGAAGTGCCCGACCTGGAGCGCATCCACGTCGGACGCCACATGCCCGACAACATCCACACGTTGCCGGTGCAAATGCGGTTTGCCCTGGCAGCGGCCGCCGATGCCGCTCAAATGGCCGACCTCGATGCCGTCAACGACGATCCCACGCGGCTGGGCGTTTACATGGGTTGTGGAGAAGTCTTTCAGGACTTCGAGCACTTCGCTCGTCTGATCGCCGCTGGCTGGCGCCAATCCGATGAGTTCCGGTTGGAGGCGTTCATCCGCGAGGCGCTGACCACCTCGGGCTCTCAGTGCGAGCTGGAGATGGATCCGGGAACCACTGCCGCCATCCTCGCCGGCTGGTTCAATGCTCAAGGTCCCCACGGCAATTGCACGTCGGCCTGCGCATCCAGCAGCCAAGCGATTGGCGAAGCGACCGACATCATTCGCCGCGGCGACGCGGACATGATGCTCGCCGGCGGCGCCCACAGCATGGTTCACCCGTTTGGCGTCACGGGGTTTCATCGGCTCGGGACTTTGGCGATCTGCGACGATGGCACGCGCGCCATGCGGCCGTTCGACCGCGACCGTTGCGGATTCGTGATCGGCGAGGGCGCAGCCGTGTTTGTGTTGGAGGCGGAGGAGCACGCGCGGCGCCGAGGCGCTGAAATCTGGGGCGAGGTCCGCGGCTATGGCGCTGCGCAGGACGCCTACCGGATCACCGACGTTCACCCCGAGGGCGCCGGAGCGGTCGCTTGCATCAACCAAGCGTTGCAGTCGGCGCGTGTGAATCCCGAAGAGATTGACTACATCAACGCTCACGGCACGAGCACCGTGTTGAACGACGCCACCGAGACGCTTGCGATTAAACGCAGCTTCGGCGCCGCCGCCCCGCGAGCCTGGATCTCCAGCACCAAGAGCATGCTGGGGCATGCCACCACGGCCGGCGGCGCGCTGGAGTTCGCCGCTTGTCTGATGACGCTGCGGAAGCAAGTGGTCGCACCGACCGTCAACTACGAGACGCCCGATCCCGCATGCGATTTGGACTATGTTCCCAACATCGCCCGCCGACGTCGCTGCCGTCACATCCTCAGCAACAGCTTCGGCTTTGGTGGACAGAATGTGGCCCTGGTGGTCTCCGAGTACCAGCCCTCAGCTCGCCCGCTGGCGGGATAGCTGGCTCCGCGCCTAGGCTGCCACCGGTCGGGCCTCCATCGCAGGCGACCCTTGTGAGGCCCGGTGGACCGGTCGGGCCTCCATCGCAGGCGACCCTTGTGAAGCCCGGTGGACCGGTTGACCACCGAGCTGACTAGGCCCAAGATCTCGGCTAGACGGCCGATGCGGCGAATCTGCGCTCGGGCCGCTGGTTGGGATTCACACAGCGAGGGACGGTTCATGAACTCATTGCAGCTCGACGCCGCAACGGTGCTCGGTCTGGCCGACCACTTCGAACGAATGAAAGCCGAGGCGGCCCGGCTGGAAGAGTCCATTCGAGCCTCGTCGCGCGGCTTCTTCACGCCCAGTGAGGACGAGCAGGTTCGCCATCTGCTGATCTCCTATTGGAAAGCCCGCAACGCGTTGTTCGAGCTCGCCAGCTCACTGTACCGCCTCGAACAATTCCCCGCCGAGCAACAAGGGCTGGCCCTTTCGGTCGCCTACGCGGGCGCGTTGGTCCTGGTCGACGCGGCGAGATTTTTGCGCGAGCGATTTCATGACCGCCCGATCGTGCGGCAGAAACTGAACGAATCCGATCCGATGTTCGGCATACCGGCCGGCGCCTACGACATCGTGCAGCGGTCGCTCACCAGCAGCATCCACGCCTGGCGTCTCTATCATGCCGCCAAGTACTTCGCCGAGCACGCCAACGAGCTTCGCGACGCCGCGCAAGGCAACGACGCGTTGGAGGGCGTGCTGGAGCTGATCCCCCGATTGCAGCATCGCCTTGACGTCAGCATCGACCGCTTTGTCCTTGCGCGGCTCCGAGTGGAGATGGGTGAGCTGCGCACACAACTTGGGCGCGGCCTGCTTGCTCGAGCGCTGTATGGCTTGCAGAAGCTAGTGTCGCAGCTGATGTCGGAGAAGTATCTGCAATGGGGACACCGGCCACAGTTGCCGGCCGACGTGCAAGTGGAGCTCAAGACTTGGCTGCAGCCCGGCGATGTGATTGTCACTCGCAAGGACCATGCGCTGACCAATTACTTTCTGCCCGGCTATTGGCCCCACGCTGCGCTCTATCTCGGCACGCTCGAGCAGTTGCGAGCCGCCGGGCTGCATGGGCACGAGCACGTGCGACCGCACTGGCGCCATCTCGAGCAGTGCGACAAAGCAGACTCACATCGAGTGCTTGAGGCTCTGAAGGATGGCGTGCGGTTTCGGGGACTTTCAACGCCTCTGACTTGCGACGCGGTCACGGTCATTCGCCCCCGCCTGGCGCCGGAGGCCATCCTCGCCGCGATTGCTCGCGGCAGCTTCCATGCCGGCAAGCCCTACGACTTCGATTTCGACTTCACCCGCTCCGATCGACTCGTCTGCACGGAGGTTGTGTATCGCAGCTATGAAGGAGTCGGTCCCCTGCAGTTCGCGCTCACTCGTCGCGCCGGACGATTGACATTGTCGGCCGAGGACCTGCTCGAGAAGGCGATTCAACAAGACGGCTTCGAAACCGTTGTTGGTTATTGTCCTTCGCGCGCACCGGAAGTCGTCCGCGGCGAGGATGTCGACCGCGCCCTGCGAGCCACCATGGCGCAGCAGCGATGAGCGAGACACCTGGCAACGACGGCGCCGCTCCGCAGGCCGACGTGAGCGCGCTCCTGCACGACATTTCGGCGGGCGACGAGGCCGCTTCCGAGAGGCTCTTGCCGTTAGTCTATGACCAGTTGCGGGCGATTGCGCAAGAGCGGATGCGATCGGAAAACCCCGGTCACACGCTGCAGGCGACCGCCTTGGTTCACGAAGCGTTTCTACGCTTGGTCGGCCCACGCCAAGTCCCGTGGCAGAATCAGGCCCATTTTTTTAGGGCGGCCGCGGATTCCATGCGATGGATTCTGATCGACCACGCCAAGGCGAAACACCGCCAAAAACGAGGCGGAGACCAGCGACATGTTCCTTTGAATCTCCTGGACTTGGCCGCCTCGGAAAATTCGGAGGAAATTCTGGCGCTCGATGAAGCAATGCGTCGCTTAGAGCAGCAGGAGCCGGAGGCCGCCGAGGTCGTCCGTTTAAGATTCTTCGCAGGCTTGAGCGTGGACGAGACGGCGCTGGCTCTCGATATATCCCCTCGCACAGTCGACCGGCGCTGGCAGTTCGCCCGCGCTTGGCTGTTCCGGGAACTCCAACGCAACGACTAGTGGACCGTCAAGCCTTAGATTTTCAGAACCATGAATGCGAATTCTCAATTCAGTGAGCGGATGCTTCGCCAGCACGCATTGTGCTGGGGAGCTGCCATTCTTGCGCCTCCTATCGTGCTCGTCGCCCTCGACCTGTTCGATCGACACACGCCCACCCTGCTCGCCGTCTTTAGCTCCATCATCTTGATGCTTCTCTTTGGACTCAGCCATGGCTTGCTGCGGAAGGGCCTGAGTTCCGCCGCTTTGATGGAGCGCGAGTCGTGAGTCGGACAGTTCAAGAGATCTTCGATCTCCTGCTGAGCATGCCGACTGAGTTGCGAGCCGCGGAGCTGGCGAAATTGTGCGGCGACGATCTCTCGCGGCGCGCCGATGTCGAGTCACTGCTTCGCGCGCATGAAGCAGCCGGCGAGTTCTTGGCGCGGCCTACGATCTCTCCGAAGCTGCCGAATCCCGGCGCAACCAGTTCTCTGCCACCTGGTGCGCCGTCGGCGGCAAGTGCGAAGCTGACGGAGGCCCCCGGAGACATGGTCGACCGCTACAAGCTCCTACAAAAAATCGGCGAAGGCGGCTTCGGAGTCGTCTACATGGCCCAGCAGAACGAGCCGATTCGGCGCCGCGTGGCACTGAAAATCATCAAGCTGGGCATGGACACTCGGCATGTTGTCGCTCGATTTGAAGCCGAGCGACAAGCGCTCGCCGTCATGGATCACCCGAATATCGCCCGAGTCATCGATGGCGGCAGCACGCAAACCGGCCGTCCTTATTTCGTAATGGAACTGGTTCGCGGGGAGCCCATCACCGATTACTGCGACCAAAACAAACTCACATTGCGCAGCCGCCTCGAGCTGTTTCAACAGGTCTGCCGAGCGATTGCTCACGCGCATCAGAAGGGCATCATTCACCGCGACATCAAACCCAACAACGTGCTGGTGACGGTCGCGGACTCCCGTCCGTTGGCCAAAGTCATCGACTTTGGCATCGCCAAAGCGACCACGGCCGATTTGACCGAGAAAACACTGTTCACCGAGTTTCGCCAGCTACTCGGAACCCCGCTGTACATGAGCCCCGAGCAAGCGCAGCGTAGCGGAGTCGACGTGGACACTCGCACCGACATCTATTCGCTGGGCGTGCTGCTCTACGAGATACTGACCGGACGAACTCCGCTGGACCCCCAGAAGCTCAGTTCGGCGACATGGTTCGAGTGGCAGCGGATGATTGTCGAAGATGAGCCGTCGCGGCCGTCCCTGCTGGTCTCCTCCGGGGAGAGCGCTGACCTGATGGAGGTGGCGCGCCGACGTGGCGTGGAAGCGTCGAGACTGGGCACCATTCTGCGTGGAGATCTCGACTGGATCGTGCTCAAAGCGATCGACAAAGACCGGTCGCGACGCTACGAAACGGTGGCGGCTTTGCACGATGACATCGACCGATTCCTCAAGGGAGAGGCAGTCTTGGCGACGCCTCCAAGCCGGAGATACCGCATGAAAAAGTTCATCGCACGAAATCGAGGCTGGCTCAGCACGGCGGCAGCGCTGCTGCTGATGTTAGTCATCGGCTTGGCCGCCACCAGCGTCGCGGCAACCTGGGCCATCCGCAATGCGAACGCGGCGAAGGCGGCGCTGCGTCTCGCCGAGGCCAACGAACGCCAAGCGCGGCGGGCAGCCGTGCTGGCAAGCGCCTCGCAAACGCTTCCGGAGACCGAAGCGAGAGCGCTTTCCAAAAGCTGGCTGGCCGATATCGACTCGATGCCGACACGCAGCGAGAAGGCGGCCGCACAGCGGGAAATACAAAAGGCGCAACACGCCGCCTGGCTGGCGAGCTGGCTGGCGCGAAACAACAAGACCGACGAAGCCGCGCAGCTCATCGAAGCGAGCTACGCTCATGTCAAACAGTGGCTTGGCCAAGACAGCCCCTCGTTCCTCGAGCTATGCAACGCGCGGATCATCACCATGGAACAGCGGGAGACCGGCGCAGCGGACTACGCGGCGGCCTACGATGACCTCATCGTGTCACTGAGATCCGTGCGTGGCGAGACGAGCGCCGCGCCACTGCTGCCACAGTGGGCCGCCGCACTGCTCAAGGCTAACCGTCTGGGGGACGCCAAAGCTGCGGTCGAACAATTCGCCGCACAGATCGCCAATGGCGCGTTGCCGCTTTCTCCCGAAGTCAATGCACGGCTCGATGGCGCAATCGATCGCATCATGAATTGGGATGGGCTCGGCAGCGTTGACTCCAACCCCGAGGCGGCTCAATTGTTGCGGACACTGCGGGAGATTCGCACAACGGGGAACGTCGTGGCAACCGGCGCTGACGCGGAGCTCGACAACGACCTTGAATTGATGCAAGGAACGTGGCGCCACAAACGTTGGGAACGAGGGCAGGTCGTCGAGCACATGGTGGTCGAGTTCACGGGTCACCAATGCGAAACGCGATTCTTGGATGAGTCCGGCGCAACGATCCGTGGTCGACAATCTCGCTTCGAGCTCACCCGCAGCGGTGGCGTCAAAGTACTCAAGGCCTACCAAGGAGAGACTCCGGAAATTGGCGGCGCATTCGTTTACGAAATCCGCCCCAGTCGCCCCAATCGCCCCAGTCGCCCCACTCGGCTTGTGCTCGTGTCGGGCCTGCTGCAGAACGAGACCGGCCTGCCGGAAATTCGCTTGCGAGATTTCTATCGCGTCAAACACGGCGAGCCCGTTGGCGAAGCCCCTGCCGACGCGCCGACTCGATAGTCTTGGCAAATCGTTCGGTGCGTTCCCTCAGCAACACTTACACGAGGATCTCGCGGATCACCTCGCCATAGTCGCGTTCAAGCCGCTTGTGCTCGGGAAGCTCCAGACGCCGCGCGTCGACGCCGAGCAAATGCATCAACGTGGCGTGGACATCGGTCACGTAATGCGGATGCTCGACAGCATGAAACCCGAGCTCGTCGGTGGCGCCATGCACGACACCGCCTTTGATGCCGCCGCCCGCCATCCAGACACTAAACCCGTAGGGATGGTGGTCGCGGCCAGTGGATCCCTGTGTGCCGGGCGTGCGGCCGAACTCGGTTGCGAACACCACAATCGTCTCGTCCAACATGCCGCGCCGCTTGAGGTCCAGCAGCAGCCCGGCCGTCGGCAGGTCCACCTGTTTGGACAAGCCGGTGTGGTTCGTCTTCAGATTCGAGTGGGCATCCCAGGCCCCGGCCGCACCGGGCCCGTGCAGGATCTGCACAAATCGCACGCCGCGTTCGACCATCCGCCGCGCAGCGAGCAATTGCATGCCAAACGGCCGCGTCGCATCGTCCTCGAGGCCGTACAGCCGCTGCGTCTCGGCCGTCTCGCCCGAAAACCGAATCGCCTCGGGAACTGCCGACTGCATGCGAAACGCCAGCTCATACGACTTCAATCGAGCGGCTAGCGCGTCGTCATCTTGCCCCTCGCCCG
>JAGQPF010000757.1 GCA_020426845.1 Planctomycetales bacterium | reverse complement strand
TCAATTCGCAGCGCCCCGATCGTGCAAACGATCAGCAGCACCACGTGCACCACCACGACGGGCACCGGCCAACGAGTGGCCGTCGCTTGGCAGACATGCACCAGACGATCGCCCGTCCAGTTGATGAAGCCGTGCCGCTTGCGCTCGGAGCGCGGGCGAATCGGCATCCACGAGAGCATGATCGGCACTAAGGTCAGCGCCAGCAGCAAGGCCCCTGCGACGCCGACGGACGAGGCCAAGGCCGCGTGGCGAATGGTCGCCGCCGGCACGACCATTAGCGAGCAAAAGCCCAGGCCGGTCGTCACGCTGGTCAGCACGCACGCGCCGCCGACGTCGCGAATCGTCCGCCGCAGCGCCTCGTCGCGATCGGCTCCCGACTCCACCTCGGTCATATAGGCCGAAGCCAAATGCACCGTGTCCGAGGTGGCGATCACCAACACCAGCAGCGGCGTCGCCGCCACCATCAAAGTGATCTCGCCAAAAACGGCGGCGGTGGCGCCGACGGCCCAGACAACGGCGATGCTGCTGATGAACATCGTCAGCACCACCAAGCTCAGGCGGCCAAACACGCGTTGAATCAGCACGCTGACGACCAATGCCCCGAGCGGAAATAGAATGATCATGGAGCGAATCGCCTCGCTGACCATCCACTCCTGCGAGATCAACACGCCCGCCGTGTGCACGCCTCGTTCGCCGAGCCCGTGTTTCTGCAAAATCTCCTCTATCCGCGCACGCAACGTTTTCGGGGCCGCCTCGCCACCACCAAGAAACGACGGCAGGACCTGCTGCAGGTCCACTCCCTGAACTTCCGCGTCCGGCGTTAGTTGCACGACCATCGCCTGAATCCGCAGGTCCTCGGAGACGAGGATGCCACGGATGAACGGATCGGCGAGCGACGCTTGCCGGAGGCTGTCGAAGTCGATGTAAGCCTGCTCGTCCGGGTAGTCGGGCCACAACAAGGGTGGCTCGTAGCGGCTGGCGTCGGGAAGCTCTTCGCCATTGAGGATGGCGGAGCGAGCGACGTTGCGGCCGATGATCTCTCGCCCCGACAGCGGACGCTCATAGATCCAAGGCGCATCGGGCAGGCAGGCGACCTCGGCCACTTCGGGCAGTTCCATCAGTTCCCACGCCGCTGCGCGGATCGCGTCCAGCTTGTTGGCCGAGAACAGCTCCGGCCCCTCGTCCGTGGCGACGTAGATCATGTCGTCGCTGCTGCCGCCGAACTTGGCCGCCCGCTCTCGATAGGCATTGAACCGGCTCTGGTCCGACATGAAGCCTTCGAGGATGGTCGTGCGAATCGGCACGCGAGCCGCAGCGTAGGCGGCAATCAAGGTGACGCCGACCACGAAACATACTACCAGCAGCTGGTTGCGCAGCACCCAGCGCCCGAATCCATCCGGTATGCCGACGTGATGTTTCATCGAGGTCCTTGCGCTCCATCCATGTTTAAAATTGGGGTTGGGCGTCGCCCCCAGCTCGTGACAACCCAAGCCGCGCTTGACGGTCCACGACTCCGTCAGTTTAAGCGTTCAACGTGAGCCTTGAGGCCCTCGATAAACAACGTTCGCCAACCGTCCTCAATCGCCCGCCGGGAGGCGTCGTCGACCACTCCGAAGATGTGGTCCGTCAACTTCACGTGGCATTTCGCGCCGTGGTCGGAGAACTCAATCCGCAGCATGCTGGTGGCCGGACCGCCATAGGGCGGCGCCAGGTTGCCTGCCATCGCCAGCACCTCGGACGGCACGATTTCAATCACGGTGTACCAAAGCAGGCCGCCATTGGCATTCTCTTCATACAAACGCCCGCCGGGACGGGGCTCGAGGTAAATTCCGTCGGGATCCTTGGTGGCGAAGAATTCGCGTTTCCACCACTGGCTGGTCTCGGCGACCAATGACTCCCACACTTGCGCGCGGGAAGCCAGCACGTCGAACTCAATTTCAATCGCAATCGCATCAAGCATGTCGGCGGCACTGCAAACAGGGATCGAGTCGTGACGACTGCGCCGGCAAGGCTACGTGAGCGTTGGAAACTCGCCAAGTCATGGAGTGCCACGAGCTTGCGACAGCTCTCGGCGCAACGACCGGGCGTTGAGACGCCGCAAGGACTTCCGCTCCCTCCATTCACTCACGGTCGCAGAGCCGCGAGAATTCCGGCTCGGTCAGTATAGATGCCCAGGCAGAGCGGCACGAGGCCAAAACGGCGCCAGCCCAGCGACGCCGGCCGAAGTCGCTTTCCCACGTCGCATGGGCGCCCTCGCCCGTGCCGTGCTGCGCAGCTCCGCCGCCGGCCGAAGCCCGTGGCACAGGCTGCCAGCCTGTGAATGATGTGGTCTTGAGGCAGGTTGCAGGCTGGCAGCCTGCACCACGACAATTTCGCGCGTAATGGGCGTCCTCGCCCGTGCAGCGCTGCGCAGCCCACTGCGCCGGCCGAAGCCCCTTTCGCGCGTAGCATGGGCGCCCTCGCGAAGGTCTGCTGGATGGGGCACTTGCGGTGCTTTGCGGCTGCTCGCCGCGCACGGGCGAGGGCGCCCATGCTACGGACGATCCTTGCGGCTGCTCGCCGCGCACGCGCGAGGGCCGTGGGGAAAGATCACGGCGTGGTTAAAAGCACCGTGTGGGGCCGGAGGTCGCTTTGGGTGGGCTTCCAGTTGCTGGAGGCTCGGACCAGTCCGGCGGGCCGGTCGATGGCCGTAGCGTCCGCGGGGCCGGCAACTCGCGGTCCTTGCAATTGGTTGGCGTCCAGCACAAACAACGCCAAAGGCCTGAGCGAATCGCCAGCGGCGCGTTCGATGGCCGCCTCCAACAAGGCGTGTTCACAGACCACTCCGTCGGCGGTCTTCGCCAAGACGACGGCGTCGAAGTCGTCGGGCAGTCGGTTGGAGTCCGCTGGCGCGGGGCCGCCGGCGGTCGGCAATCGCGAGGCGCGCAGATGGAAGGGCGGCGCTGCGACGGTTTCCCAGCCGTGCGACTCCAGCCACCGTCGCACCTCGCGTTGGGCGCCGGCCGCCGGGTTCAACTTGGCATGCGTCTCGAGAATGTTCTCGGCCAGCGTCGCCACGGACATGTCGGTGTCGAGCCGCTGGGCCTGCCGCAGGTCCTGTTCGGCCCGATCCACCTGATTGAGCTCCAGCAACGCGATCCCGCGATTCAAGAAAGCGTGCGAGTAGCGTGAATCCGCCTTGATCGCGCGAGTGAAGTCTTCCACGGCCTCCGCCTGCTGGCCGGCGGCCAAGCGCACGTTGCCTCGCTGAAAGGGAATCTGCGCACTTTCGCTGCGCCGCTCGGCCTCGTCGTAGCAGCGGATCGCCTCGGAGAACTCGCCTTGTTCGTGCCGCGCTAGCCCAAGATTGGACCATGCCATCGCGTCGTCGGGGTTGATTTTGACGGCTTCGCTGAGATCCTCGATGGCGTCGGCCAGGCGATCCAGCTTGGCGCGGACAACGGCTCGGTTGTTGTAAGCGTCCGCATAACGCGCGTCCACTTCGATGCATTTGCTGTACGCCGCCTCGGCCTTCTCCAATTCTCCCACCTGCTCGTACGCCACGCCCTGCAGATAGCTTGCCCGCGCGTTGAGCGGATCGGCGGCGATAACTTTCGCCAGTCCGTCCAACGCTTCATTCGCTCGGCCGTTATCGTTGAGCCACGCGGCGCGATCCAGCGCATCGTCGCGCGCGGACGCCGACGACGCGCCGGCTTGCGTCTCGACCGAGCGGGCGCCTCGGCCGCAGCCGGTCGCAGCGCCGCACACCAAGGCGAACAGCAGCACTCGAGGCAGAATGCGGCGGCGTGGTGCCATGGAACTGTCAGTTGGTGCCGGCTCGATCGCGATCGGTGGCGCTTGCGCCATCGGGGCGGTGGGTGCGTTTGGCACGTTGGGGGCGTCGGGTGTCTCGCGTTGCTGCGTCATGGGCATGCCTGTCAATTGTTCGCAACCGTGCCGCACTTCTCGCAGGTTGCTCTGGGGAAGCATTTGGAGGCAGCCGCTGGGCGGCGTCCCCCAATGGTGCTCGGAGCGGAACACGAACATGGTCCGCGGGTTCACGTCGCGAATTTGTTGAAGCCAGTGAGCCTGTTCCTCGAGGTTGTAGTGCGGATCCAGCGCGATCACGATTGCGTCGGAGCTGCGGACAAGCTCGCGGGCCTGCACGAGGCCGTCCACCCAGGCCGCTCGCCAGCCGTACTTGTTGCCGAAGTACTCGACAGCCCGACTTCCCAGCGAGGCGGACTTGCAGACGACGACCAGCAACGGAGTCCGGACTTTGGGCGCCGGAAAGTCCCCAAACGGCGGGAGCGGCGTGCCGGGCTCGGCGGACGCGTCGGCGCCGATCTGCGATTCGACGATCTGCGGCTCGGTCGCGAGCTGACTTGCCACCGGCAGCGGCAACGGAGTTGCCGCAGCGGCGCGTTGCGGTGCGGCGGGCTGTGCAAGCGGCCCTGCCTTCGGCAAGCCGATCGGCGCATGGATGATGGCCGGGTCGGCGGCGCCAGCTGACGCCTGCGCCCAAACGGGCAGCCGCAGCCAGCCATGAACGACTTGCCAGACCGCTTCGCGACGGACAAAACTCAGATACCCGAAGGTCATCGCCAGGCCGAAGGTCCACATGCCGAGGAACAGGCCGATTCCGATGTGCATCCCGACTCCCAGCAGCAAGACCACGGGGCGCGTCGCCGCGGGCCAGACGGCGGCGGCAAAGCTGACCTCCCACAGGATGGTCAGATGCGTGACCAGATGCACGATCCACGGCGCGGCCGCGAGGAAGGTGAGGTCCAGCGACTGGTACTCGTAGTTGGCGGCCGCGTTCCAGAAGGCGTCGCCCTCCCACCATGTCTGCCCTTGCAGCTTGGAGATGCCGGCGAAGAAATACATCACGCACAGATGCAGCTGAATCAAACGCGTGCCGACCGTCGCCAGGGACGAGGCTGGGGCGGTGGGGACATCGGCGGAGCGGCGGCGGCGACGCCAGGCATCGAACGACAGATAGGCGCCGCAGGGCGTCAGCATCAAGTACAGCACGAGCATCGTCACGATCTGATCCAGGCCGAAGTTGGCCAGCATCGCTCGATGCGCGTAGCTGACAGCGATCACCCAGGACAAGACCGAGGTGAATCGCGTGAAGGCGCCCACCCAGAAGCAGAACAGCACGCCGCAGCAGGCGATGTGGACGGGCCACAGCATGTTTGCCGGCACGTGCCACCAAAACGACCAAGCGTACGAGTCGCTCTGCAGGGACCGGACGACGTCGGCGTTGTTCCAGCCCGTCGGGCCGAAAAAACCTTCCAGCTCGACACCCCAGATCAGGTGCGAGTAGAGCAGCATGCCGCCAGCCAGCCAGCGCAGCACCGACAGCACGAACGGATCGGACGGTGCGAACCAGAAGCGCTCCCAGGCCGTGGCGATCGCCGACAAGCGTTGCGATCCCGGAACGCGTGAGGCGAGGCTCGAATGTTTCAAGGCGCCGGACATGGGACCACCAAGTCGAACGAAATGCACGCGCGAGACGTCTGTCCCCGCGATGGGCTGGGGCTCAAGGCCCCGAG
Organism: Planctomycetales bacterium; assembly: GCA_020426845.1. Lineage (GTDB taxonomy): Bacteria > Planctomycetota > Planctomycetia > Pirellulales > Pirellulaceae > JAGQPF01. The sequence goes on along the minus strand of JAGQPF010000757.1, from coordinate 4,848 downwards.
TTTGCTGCCAGGGATGTGTCACTGGCCGGCAACGAGAATGTGCCGAGCGGCGTGACGCTGTACTTGTCCACGTCGGTCAGCTCGCGTCCTTCGAGCACCTCGCGGCGAGAGCTGAGGTTGTGGAGTACATACGCCATCTCCACCTGCACGCCGCGGTAGTGTTCCAGGATTTGGCGGGCATAGGCGGAGGCGATGGCGTGACGCATCTCCTTCGCCGCCGGCGGAATGCCCCCGTAGAACTCCGTCAACATAAAGCGACGATGATACAGCAGCCGCGGCCAGCTCTCGGCGCGGTCCGGCATGCGGTGCCAAGTGCGATTGCCCTGGTCGTCGATGACGGTGAAGTCCAGCAGCGAGCTGGGGCCCGGATCGGGGGCGAAGAAATGATAGCCGTGATTGAGATAAGCGAATTGAATGTAGGGCCGCAAGACGCCGAACATCGATTGGACCGACGTCGAAGCCGGCGGCATGGAGGCTGGCGCCAGAATCACCGCAAGCAGGTGCAGGCAGATGAGGATCGAGCCGATTCGCTTGGCCCAGCGAACTCGAGAGGAGGCGCCGGGAGGGACTGCTGCGTGGGCGTTGTTCGCGCTCTCATGCGCGGCATCGTGAGCGGCTTGGTGGGTTTGGGCGGTCATGGGATGCTCGTCAAGGAGGTCGACCCGCGGTCCGTGCCGAGACAGAAGAACGCACAGCGGGGCCTGTCCCCGCTGTGCGTCGACTTTTGCTGCTCGGCGTGTCAACCGCCGGTTTGCCGAAGGCTGGCCTTACTTGGCGGCCAGTTGGTCCGCGGCGCCGCTGGTTCGCACGACGAGGTTGCCGTCGTTCAGCGTGACATTCAGGCGAGTCGTCTCGCCGCTGCGCAAGGTGGCGACGTGTGACACTTTCTTGGCGCCCACGACGACCTGAATCTCATACGCGTGATCCTTGTCGGCGGTGGTGAGCGGCACGCTCCACTGGCGGGTCGAGCCGGCCTTGTGCATCTGCTTGCCCATCAGCAAGACGGTGGCGTCGGCGGGCAGGTCCAGCTTCAACGTTGCGGTCGGCGTCGAGGCGACGACCGTGGGCTGGGTCACCGGCGAAGTGACGACGTGATGATGATGCACGACCGGCGGGCAATGCACGACCGGCGGAGTGTGCACGACGTGCCCCGAGGAGCCGCAACTGCCATACGATCCGCTGCTGCCGCACGAGCCGTGGCTGCTCCAAGAGCCGCTGCTGCCGCACGAGCCCCACGAGCCGCTGCTGCCACAGCTGCCGGAAGAGCCACTGCTGCCGCAGCTGCCGGACGAGCCGCTGCTGCCGCATGAGCCACTGCTGCCGCTGCTGCCCCACGAGCCACTGCTGCCGCAAGATCCATGGCTCCCCCAGGATCCGCTGCTGCCACAGGAGCCACGAGATCGACCGCGCCGCAATCCCGCCTCAGCGGTCTCCGCGACCATCGCGGACACCAAGGCGACGGCGAAGAGCAACGCAAGCCGCCGACACCACGTTCGGTTTAGAGACATTAAAACTCCTTCGTTCATCTTGTAGTCGTCTCAACAGAACCCAAATCCGTTACGGTGTCCCTTCACCCTCCGCGTTGACTTTGATTGGCTGTGGGTCGTTGAATCAGCCCAACCATCAGTCCCGTTGTCCACTCGGCGATTTTGTGCGGCGTTCCAAATGCCAGCCGACATCAAATCCATTCCGTTCGCACCCCTTCAGCGCCAAGCTGCCGCCCATCAGCCATGCTGTGACAACAACCTGACACCCTACTGACACGCGCGCCCCTGCCGTCGCAGTTTTTGCGGTTGCCGGTGACGATTGTGCAGATCGGCAAAAGAACGAGGGTAAGGTTAGTGGCCACCGGGAAGATGTCAACGCCCCTCTGCAGGGGCATTTCAGGCGTGCGCCGCGGTCAGCTCTTTGGCGTCAGGTCGTATATGCGCAGCGTGCCATCGGCGTGCGCGATGGCCAGTTGATTCTGGTCGGGCAGCAGGTCCAAGCCGCGCGCACACGACGGCAGCTCCTGCGCGTGAAACGGCTGCTGCTCAATCGGCTTCGCGCCGTCGGCCGGCGCCGGATCGGGGCGCCAAAACAGCAGCTCGCCCTTGCCGGTTCGCTTGGCGACGGCGCCGACCCAAAAGCCGTCGCGGTGCTCGCGAATGCCCCAGGCGATTCCGTTGTCGGTCTTGGCCTGGCGCAAGTGATGAGTGATGCGTTGCCCCTGCCAATCGATCAACACCGTCAGCGGGTCCTGCACGCCCGCAAACGCGTTCACCACCTTCGTGATCCCCGCGCAGGCGAGCGTGGCGCCATCGGCGCTGAAACGCATGTCGCGCGCCCCGCCCATGTCCGCCGCAAACTTGTTGTCGTAGCCCGTCATCACGGCGACGTCGATCGCGCCGCTCTGCCGAGACCGCTCCAGGTCCCAGCGGTGCACCTGGCCCATCAAATCCTCGGACGCCAGCTCGTTGTCCACGGGGTGGAAGTCCACCGCATAAGGGTGCCGGGCGTGTCCGGCCATCGATGCCAGTTGCTCGCCCGTCGCAACGTCCCAGACGTTCACCAGCAGGTCGTTGCCGCAGGTGGCCAGCAGCTGACCGCAGGGGCTGACTCGCACCCACCGCGCAAAGCCGCGATGCGCTTGCACCATTCTCACCGGCTGCGGCGTCGCCTCGGCGGCATTCCACCAGCCCAGCTTGCCGTCCCACCCGGCCGTGAACAATGTCTTGCCGTCGCGGGACAACTCGAGGCAACGCACCCAGCTGTCATGCCCTGCGAGCACCGTCGCAGGCGCTTCGGGGTCCGAGAGACTCCAGCGGTAGACCTGCAGATCCTCGGCGCCGGCGAACACATAGTCGCCGGCGGGGCTGACCCGGCACGTGGTCAGCGGCTTGGCGTGCTTGCGTTGGGAAACTTCGCGCGTCTGTTGCGGATCGACTTTCGCAGCGCCGGCCGGGGCGGTGTTGGATTCGGGTTGAGTCATGCCAGCAGCTCCTGAATCGGCTCGGTGGTCGGATCGCCGATCGGAATGTTCCGGCCCTCGACCTGATGGTCCTGCGCCGAGTCGACGCCGACCGCTTGCAGATAGGTATGAAACAGATGCCCGGCGTCCACTTCGCGATCGGACACCTCCGTGCCGTTGTCGTTGGTGGCGCCGATTACTCCGCCTGGCTGAATCCCGCGGCCGCCCATCGCAATGGAGAAGGAGGCGCCCCAGTGGTCGCGGCCATAGCGCACGTTGATCTTGGGCGTCCGCCCGAACTCGGAGAATACGATCACCAGCGTGTGCTCGAGCATCCCTCGCTCCTCGAGATCGCCTAGCAAGGTGGCGAACGTGCGGTCGAACTCGTCCAACTGCTCGATGTGAAAGTTAAAGTTCTCTGCGTGCGTGTCGTAGCCGTGATGCGTGACCTTCACGCAGGTCACGCCTTGCTCCAGCAGTGTGCGAGCGAGAATGCAGTTGCGTCCGAAGGGGTGCCCGCCGTAGCGGACCAGATCCTTGGCCGATTGCCGCTCGAACATCTGGCGTCGATCCATCAGTTGCCCGGCCTGCTGAAAGGAGGTGTCATAGGCGTCGATCAGCGATCTCGCGCGGCCGCGGCCAAACTGCTCATTCAGTTGGCGGCGCAGCGACTCGGCGCGACGCTGCGTCTCTCCGTCGACGTTGGCGGGCGCCGCCAGATTGGCTGGCGGCTGAAAGCCCAACAGCTTCAGCTCGGCATGTTGCGCTTCGAGAAAGCCGGCCGTGTCCTCCACCAATCCGCGTGTCGAAATGTGGGCGAAGCCGGGCAGGGGACTGTCGACCGGCGACAGATATCGCGAGGCCACGGCGCCGAGGTACGGGAAGTTGCCGACCTTCCGCCCCTTCTCCATAAACCGAGTGCCGACTCCGTGGTCGTTGGTCTTGAGATTGATGCTGCGAACCAGCGACAGCAGATGCATCTTTTGAGCCGTATACGGCAACAGCTCGCAAATGTGCGTGCCGGGAACCGAGGTCGGGATGGCGCGGAACGGTCCGCCGAACTCCGTGCCGGGTTTCGGATCCCACGATTCGAACTGGCTGACGCCGCCCTGCAAAAAGACCTGCAGGATCTGCACCTGGTCGCGCTTCATCGCGGCGGCGTGGCGGGGCGTCAGCAAACTGCCGAAGCCGGCGGCGGCTGTGGCGCCAAGCAGGAAGTTTCTGCGCGAACCGCCATGGTCCGCGGTGTGGCAGCCCGTGCGGCGAGGAATGCGTCGTGACATGGGAGGTCCCCAGCCTTGGTGAGAACAATGCTCGGCAATTTAATGGTTTAAGCGGAACTCGGCGGAGCACAGCATGCTGCGCGTCAGCGCTTGAATTCCGGACAGCGAGTCGTCGCCGAACGCATCCAGAAACGCCGTCAGCCGAGGCAGCTCGTCGTCGTTGGGCAGTCGGCCGTAGATTGACAGGCAGGCGTGCTCGACAACCGCCTTGGCGTCGCCCGACTCGCGGAGCTCCTGCAGCCGAGCGACGAGCCGCCCGGGCTTGGGCTGCAGCCACTCGGTCAGCCGCGGCCCATTGCGAAGATAAAGCGCCTGGGACGCCGAGGCATCGAACTGCCCGGTCTCGCTGCCGGACGCGAACACTTGCACGAACTCGTCGACGATCCCTTGCTGGCTTTTGTTGACTTCCGCCTCGAGCTGCCAGAGCAACTCGGGAGACTCCAGCGGCGGCGCCGGCTGGGGCGGTTGAGGCGATTTGCTCAGCTTTGCCAGCGCACCATATCGCGCCTCCGCGTCGACTCCGGTTGCAATCATCAGCGACCACGCCAGTTGCTCAGGCGTCAACGGCTTCAACGGTCCTGCCACCAGCAGCTCGGGCCGCGCCGAGGCGGAATC
>JAGQPF010000756.1 GCA_020426845.1 Planctomycetales bacterium | reverse complement strand
TGATCAGCCCGTCTGCCTGACCGATCTCTATGCCACGTGTGCGCGCGTGGTGGGCGCGACGCTGACGCCAGGCGAGGCGCCTGACAGTTTTGCGATAAACCAACTGCTCGCCGGTGAAAACGTGGCGCGGCCCGAACCGGTCGTCCACCACAGCGTGGCGGGAATGTTCGCCATTCGCGACGGCGAGTGGAAACTGATCGCCGGCAACGGCTCGGGGGGCCGCGATCTGCCCAAGGGCAAGCCGTTCGGTAAGCCGTACCAGCTGTTTAACCTCGCGCAGGATCGCGCCGAGAACACCGATGTTGCCGAACACCATCCGGAAGTGGTCCAACGATTGACGGCAAGGCTGACCGAGCTCATCGAGCTTGATCGCTGACTCTATTCGACGGACCTCCAAGCGCCTTTAAGCGCCTCTAAGCCGCATCCAGAAAAAATTCGGCAATCAGTTCGTCCAGTGTCGGCAAGGAGACGACACCAACTCTGGAGGTCACGACCTCGCCAGCCCGAGCCATCACGAGTGTCGGGACGGCAGTGATCTTGGCTTTGGGAAATTCCCACATGCCGGGCAGATCGATGTTGACGCTGGCAAAGACCGCCCATGGCGCCCAGCACTCCGCTGTTGCGACGTAAGTTGGCGCGAACTGCCGGCACGGCCCGGCCCAATCGGCATAGTATCGAACAATCAATCGCGGCTCGCTCTGCAAGTCCGACGACATCACTACTGGCCGGTGAAACACGCGCAAGTCGTGAAGCCAATCGGCGACGGACGGGTTGGATTCGAGCAGCGAGTCAACGAGCTGCCGCAGCCGTGTCACCTCCGGCTCGTGCGCCGTTGCATCCGGCGCAAGTTGCCGCAGCCAGTCGTGGAGTCGCAGCACCGCTCCGCGAGGATCACCGATCTCGTCGAGCCAGTCGGCATAGACCTGCCGAGGCTCGGAGGCCTGCCGATTGGCGAGCACCGCATTCAACAAATGGCGTTCGGCTTCCATCTCCACATCGTCCCGTCACGTCCCGCTGAAGAACACCCTTGTGAGGCCCGATGGACCGCTGTTTTCGAACGGCCTCCCAAGGTGCGTGAATTGGCTATAAATATAGCCATGCACGCACCACTTTCCGATCATCCTGCCGCCTGGCTGGGCCATGAGTTAGCCTGTCGAGAAGATTGGCGCCAGTCGTGGTCCGACGACGAGCTGGCGGCGATTCGAGAGGTCGCGCGCCACATGCCTGGCACACGGGTGCGGGACAGCAGCGCGTCGGATCGCGAGGCCGCGGTCCACTTGCTGCGTGCCGGCGCCGCCGCGGAGCGGATGGGGCGAATTCAGCACTCGCTGGAACATGGCAGTGGAGCTGTCTGGTTACAGGGGCTGCCCGCGGACGAATTTTCGCTGCCACAGCTCGAATGGATCTTCTGGGCGCTCGCGTCGCTCGTCGGCACGCCGGTCTCTCAAAGTGCCGCAGGGGAGCGTGTGTTTCACGTTCGCGACGAGCGTTTTGGCGAGCAGGACGCGC
>JAGQPF010000761.1 GCA_020426845.1 Planctomycetales bacterium | reverse complement strand
GCCATCCGGCCGCGGTCGTCATCGCCGGTGGCCTGATCGTGCTGGTCAGCACGGGGCTGCGTCAGTCCTACGGTATCTTCATGCAGCCGCTGGGCTGCGTGCTGGGCATCGACCGCGAGATGTTCGGACTCGCGGTCGGCGTGCAGAACCTGGTATTGGGCCTGCCGCTGGCGGGCTATCTTGCCGACCGATTCGCGGCCCGGCGCGTGGTGTTCGTCGGCGCGCTGCTTTACGCCTGTGCGCTGTATCTGATGACCGAGGTGAGCGGCACGCCCGGCCTGTTGCTGGTGCTCGGCGTGCTGACCGGGCTGGCACAGTCGGCGACGACCTATGTCGTGGTGCTCGGAGCAATCGGGCGCGTAGTCGACGCTTCGCGACGCAGCACCGCATTCGGCGTTGTGACAGGTCTGGGCTCGTTCGGTCTGTTCCTGATGGTGCCATTGGCCAATCACTGGCTCGTCAGCGGCGGTTGGAACTGGGCTTTCGAGGCATTGGCTTGGACTGCGTCGACGATGCTGTTCGCCGCAGTATTCCTGCCCGACGCAAAGACGGCGCACGATGGCGCGTCGCTGACACTCGCACCGCTGCTGCGCGCGGCCGGACAGCACCGCGGCTACGTGCTGCTCGTGGTAGGCTTCTTCGTCTGCGGCTTTCATGTCGCGTTCATCGCGACGCATCTTCCGGCCTACCTCGTCGACATGGGGCTGGATCGCGACATCGCGGCCAATGCGCTGGCGCTGGTTGGGCTGTTCAACGTGTTGGGTTCACTGCTGTTCGGCTGGCTTGGTGACCGTTATCGCAAGACGCACGTGTTGGCGGGCCTGTACGCCATTCGCGCCGCCGTCATCGCAACATTCGTGCTGGTGCCCCTGTCGCCGGCAAGTGCGATGGTGTTCGGCGCACTGATCGGCCTGGTCTGGCTGGCGACCGTGCCGGTGACGAGCGGCCTGGTCGGGCAGTTGTTCGGCGCCAGGTATCTCGGAACGCTGTATGGCGTCGTGTTTCTCGGGCACCAGCTCGGTGCGTTTCTCGGCGCTTGGTGGGCCGGGCGCGTATTCGATGCACAGGCCAGCTACACGCTGGTGTGGTGGGTCGCGGTCGTGCTCAGTATCGGTGCAGCATTGCTGCACTGGGTGATCGACGATCGGCACGTGGAACTGCCGCGGTCTGCCGTTGTCCGATCGGCGTGAATTAATATTCATGGTGTACTTGCCGACATGGTCTAGCATGAGCTGAAACGAACGCGTGGTTCATGACGTAACCCTGCGGACGTGCTGACGTGCGGAGGTGCGAGATGGCCGACCAATGGTTGCAGATCAGAGGTGATCCCTCGGTGCGCGCGTTCCTGTTTGAGCAGCACCGCGTGCAGAGCCTGTTCGACGACCATCTCGATCAGCTGATGTACGTGATGCAGGAATTGCTGACCCACAAAGGCGTGTTTCATGCCAAGGCGCACTACTCTTCGTCGCAGCTGACCTGCTGGTTTTACGACGACCCGTACAACTACCGGGTGTACGTACGCGAAGAGGCGATCGATCCTGTATTTCTGGCATCGCTGCCGGATCGTTCCTACGAAGGTCGGCAACCGCGTATCGGCAGCGAACGCATTGCATCGATTCTGCAGGAGTTCAAACGCCTGCGTCTCACCGATGAACAGATCTATCTTCGCAACGCGTCGATCAACCGCATCAATGGCATGATTGGAAT
>JAGQPF010000755.1 GCA_020426845.1 Planctomycetales bacterium | reverse complement strand
CATCAACGCCGGCCAAGTCCTCTCCGGCAAGACGGTCGCCGAAATGGGGCGAGAAATCTTCGACCATGTGCTCGAAGTCGCCAGCGGCCGTCCGACCAAAAGCGAGCAGCTGGGCATTGGCGACGACGAGTTCGTGCCCTGGAATGTCGGCCCCGTGCTGTAGCTAAGCTAGACTAGGGTCTCTCAACTTCTTGGGCGGATTGCAGCAACGGCTGGGAAGCCCGAGCGTTCGGCCCGGTTGTCCGTTGACGGGTCGGACCGACGGGGGCCAAAACCGTGGCGCTCGCTTGTCACAATGCGTCGAAGAAATCAAAATCGGCGGTTTGGAAGCCCTCTCGCGTTGTAGCTTGGGGGCCTGCCTCCGCGCGGATGGAAGGTCAACATGGGAAGAAGTTTCGAGAATCGCAAGGCTTCAATCTTCAAGACGGCTGCTCAGAAGTCGAAGATCTACTCCAAATACGGGAAGCAGCTGTATGTGGCCGCGAAAGGAGGCGTGCCGGATCCCGATTTGAATCCAGCGCTGCGGGCGTTGATCGAGCGAGCGAAACGAGACCAAGTGCCCGCGCACGTGATCGACAAGGCGATCGAGAAGGCCGCCGGAGTGGGCGGCGAGGACTTCGTGACGGCCCGCTACGAGGGTTATGGGCCGGGTGGCTGCTCGGTGATCGTCGACTGTCTGACCGACAATAACAATCGCACCATTTCGGAGGTGCGGGCCTGCTTTACCAAGACCGGCTCCAAGCTGGGAGCAACCGGATGCGTCTCGCATCTGTTTGATCACCTGACCGTGCTCTCCTTCCAGGGGCTCGGCGAAGACCAGGTGTTGGAGACGCTGCTGGAAGCTGGCGTCGATGTGGATGACGTCGAGTCCGGCGACGACGGCCGCATCACGGTATTCGCTCCGCCAGGCGAGTTCTATAAGGCCAAGACCGCGCTGCTGGCCGCATCCCCCGAGCTCGAGTTCGAGACCCAGGAAATCACCTTCCTCCCCCAGGCCACCATTCCGCTGGCCCCCGACGACGTGCCGATGTTCGAGAAGTTCATCAACATGTTGAACGACTGCGAGGACGTACAAGACATCTTCCACAACGCCGCACTGCCCGAGTAGCCGTCGCGGCCTTCGCGGTTCTCAAGAAGGGTGGCATGGGCTTCTTCACACTCGTTCTTGCCAATATCTTCGGACGTTGGTCCCGATCGCTCTTGACGGTTGTTGGGGTGGCGGTGGCCATCTGCGCCGTTGTGGCCCTGGTCGGGGTGGCGCGAGGATTTCAAGACTCGCTGCGCGAACTGTATCGACAGCGCGGCATCGATCTGCTCGTGCTGCAGTCCGGAAAGGCGCAACAAACTTCGTCCGCCTTGCCCATGTCGCTGGCGGTCAAGATCGCCGCGATGCCCAAGGTCGAGCGGATCGCCCCCGGGCTGCTGGATATCATTGCCATCAACTCCGAAGATCTTGCCGCCGTTCCCCTGCAAGGCTGGGAGGTTGGCTCGTTTCTCATCAATGACTTGAGGGTCGTCGCCGGACGTCGCTTGGAGCCCCGCGACCAGACGCCGGCCAATGGGCGCCAGGGCGGAATCATGATCGGCTCCGCGATCGCTCGCGCCACCCAAAAGTCCGTCGGCGACACCATCGAAGTGTTGGAGGGATCGTCCTTCGAAATCGTGGGGGTCTTCAACTCGTTCAACATTTACGAGAACGGCTCGATCGTGATGCCGATGATCGCACAACAGAAATTGATGCTCCGCGAAGGCGAGGTGACCGGCATCGCTGTCTGCACTCGCCAGCATGATCGCGAGACGGTGCAGCAAGTCAAACAAGAGATCGAACGGCTCGGCCCCTCCCTCACGGCCAATATCACACGAGAGTTCGCCGAAAATCTGCCGGAGATGAAGCTGGCCGAATCCGTCGCCTGGCTCACCTCCTCCATCTCCTTGGTCGTCGGCAGCATCGGCATTCTCAACACCATGCTCATGGCAGTGTTCGAGCGCACCGGAGAGATCGCCATGTTGCGAGCCATCGGCTGGCGACGAAGGCGAATTGTCGAGCTGATTCTCGGAGAGTCGATGGTGCTGGCGGTGACCGGCGCAGTCATCGGCTGCGGACTCGCGGTCATGTTGACACACCTGCTCAGCAGCTTGCCGGCGGCACACCGCATGGTCTCGGGCGACATCTCCGTCAAAGTGTTCCTATGGGGCTTCGAGTTGGCCGTCGCCGTAGGCTTCCTGGGTGGAGTTTATCCAGCCATTCGCGCTTCCCGTCTGCTGCCGGTCGAAGGTCTGCGGCACAACTAGAGGGCATTTCAAAAACCTTCCCTGGCGCAATCGAAGGCAGTTTTCCTGCTGGTTTTATCAACCCGATTGCCGATCGGGAAGTTTTTGAAATGCGTTGTAGTCGAGAGGCCAAGGTGGTGGAGAGTTGGGCGATTCGATCCCTCGCTGACGCTTCGGGTTTCCTGCCGAGATCCCGTCGGGGCGCAATGTGACACGTCGCTGCCGGGAAGCTCCTTGTAAGATCTACAGCGGATTGAAACCTCCACGTTCATTCGCGGCCGACCAGGACTCCCAATTTGCCGACACTTACGCCGAAAGTCGCCAAATTACCGACTTGCGATCCGCGAATGCAACTGGCACAGCATTTGCCAAACTTGTCACCTTGCCGGAAATCGCGGTGCAACGTTGCCATCGCGCGGCATAAGCGGACCGTCAAGATTGACGGAGCACAGGACCATTCATGGAGGAAGAGGTCATGCTTGTTTTCGTTGCAGCAATGTTCGTCGTGGCGGCCGATGCGCCCATCGTCGCCAACCCTCACTTCGAAGAGATACATCAGCAAAGCGGGATGCCGTCCGGCTGGTCGTTCACCTCACTGCCATCCCAGTCGCACCTTGTGACCTACGGCGCTCAGACAATCGGCGCCGGCAAGCCAGAGTCCACTGCGCTGACGATCCACGTCGCCGCCAACCATCCTGATAAGGAAGTGGCGTATAACGTCCACCAAGTCCTGCACGGAATGGAAGCCGGCAAAACCTACCAAGTGTCCGCCAAGATGAGAGCCGCTGGATTGTCGACAGCCCCGATGATTGTCCTGCAATGCCTCAACGACGACGGCAGCAAGTATCTTGGGTTTGCCAAATCGCCGGAGCGGCGCCTGACGGCTGACGTGCAGAAGTGGGAGACCGTTCAAACCGAGATTACCATTCCGGCAGGCACGTCAACTGTCAGACTTCGGATCGGCATCCCCGGGAAAGGCAACGCCGGAGGCACTGCGGTGATTGACGATGTCGAGGTAACGCAGGTCCATGCGCGCTGAAAAGCAACAGACGATTGCCTTCCTGAGCCAGCACTGGCCACCCGCCGATGCTTGCGCGCTTTACGACATGGGGCGGCGGCAGTTTCGGGAGCTGGGAAAGATCCCTTCGCTGCGCGCCGCCCTCGCGGTTTATGAATGTCGCAAGGGGAATCGCGAGGAGTCCGAGTATGAACGAACGGCGATCCGTGCGGTTCAGGACTGGGTGGTGACACCAAGTGAAGATAAACGCAAGGCGCTGGGCCGCATTGCGAGCATGCAGGAGCCAGGCTACAGCTTTGCGAGGAATCTCGCCAACATGGCATCGCGATCGGTCGCTTGGGAGTCGGCGATTGCCTTCAACCTGACCGGCAACCCCGCCCTGCTTTCCGCAGATGATTTTCATACGTACTGCGATGCGATCTATGCGGAACTGATGCGCTGGGCCACGAATGCCGGTGATCCCGTAGCGGAGCTGCTAGCTGGCCACTCCGCCACATGATCCACAGAGGCACTTCAGCCACGCGGGGCCAAAGGCAGGCAGGCAAAGCGATGCCGCGTTGGCAAGGAAGCTGCTCCCCTACTTGTCAGGCGGCGATGCCAACGTTTTAGGCTCTCGTACGCTTTTTTTCTTCTCTTTGCGTCTTTGCGACTTTGCGTGAAACACTCGGCAGGAACCCGAGCGTCTGCCGCGCATCGAATCCTGCTCACGCCAAGGCGCGAAGACGCAAAGAAAGGAATCCACGTTGAATCGTAGTCACCTTTGCCCCAGAATGGCTCGGAGAGGCCTGCTCGCCTGCTTCCGCCACTCCGACGCTCGTCACTCATGCTGCGAATCTCCGACGACACCTGCAACCGACGTCAGCTGCTGACCATCGGCGGGTTGGGGGCGTTGTCGTGGTCGCGGTTGGTCTCGAGCCTCTCTGCCGAGCAGCGTCGACTGCTGACAGGCCGGTCGGTGATCTTTCTGTTTCAACAGGGAGGACCGAGCCAACACGAGACGTTTGATCCGAAGCCCGACGCGCCGGAGGCGAATCGGACACTCACGGGAACCATTGGCACGGCGCTGCCGGGGGTGCGGTTTGGCGACGCGCTGCCGCAGCTCGCGAAGTTGGCGGACCAGTTGAACATTGTCCGCAGTTACCAAACCAATAACGCGGGTCACAACATCCGCCCGTTGGTGGGTCCCGAATCTCTTGAGGCCAACATCGGCGCCCACTACGCGCGAGTCGCCGGCGCGACGCGGCCCGGCACGGGGATGCCGACGACGGCGGTGCTTTACCCGCGAGCGGTCGACGCCGACACGCCTCGGCCGGAGGCCCGCGGCGACCTCCGCGCCACGGGTCCGCACGGCTCTGCCTATGCTCCGTTCGTGCCGGGCTCAGGCGGACAGCTGCAGAGTGACATGGAACTGCACTTGTCGCGCGAGCGGTTTTTGAACGACCGGCAGGCGTTGCTGCGGAGGCTCGACGGGATGCGACGCCAGGCGGAGGGCTCCGCCAGCTTGCAGGCGTTTGATGCGATTCGCGAGCAGTCGGTCGAGCTGTTGCTTGGCGGCGGCGTCTCTCGCGCGCTCGACCTAAGCCTGGAGGATCCGCGCACGGTGGCCCGCTACGACACGGCGCCGTTCGTGGCCCCGCACGGCTGGCGACGAGCCAATCGGGGCCAGCGCGGTTACTACACGGCCAATGCCAAGTCCATCGGCAAGCTGCTGTTGATGGCCCGCAGGCTCTGTGAGGCGGGCTGCGGATTCGTGACTGTGCATGCCGGCTACGCGGGAGTCTGGGACATGCACGCCGACGGCAACAACTTGAACATGGTCGATGGCATGCAGGCCGTGGGGTATTCGTTTGACCACGCCGTCGCGGCGCTCATCGAGGACCTTGCGGCCCGCGGGATGACCGACCGCGTGCTGTTGGTCGCCTCGGGCGAGATGGGCCGCACCCCGCGCGTCAATCAGCGCGGTGGACGCGATCACTGGAGCCGTCTCGCCCCGCTGCTGTTGCATGGCGGCGGCTATCAGCTCGGCCACGTCATCGGCAGCTCCAGCAAGGATGGCGGCGAGCCCAGCAGCGATCCGCTCGGCCCCGAGCGGCTGATCTCCACCATCCTGCACACGCAGATCAACATCCCCGAGTTGCGGTTGGCCGCGGGCATCCCGCCGCAGATCGGCCAGCTGGCTCAACACCCGCCGCTGCCGCTTGTTTGAGTCAACCGTCGCCGAGGTTCCGCATGTCCAAGCCGCTGCCAATTGTCACCGCTCCCGGTGCGCTGCAATGGGACTGCCAACAATGTGGCATCTGCTGCCGAGGGGCCATCGTCTCCTTGAATGACGCTGACCTGAAGCGTCTGGCGAGCCAGAATTGGCAGGACCACCCAGACTACGCCGGCCGGCCCGTGACGGCTCGGCATGGCGCTGGCCATCGCCTCGCGCATCGCGAGGACGGCTGCTGCGTGTTTCTCGACGCCAGCGGACTCTGCCGAATCCACGCAGAGCACGGCTACGAGGCGAAGCCGACGATGTGCCGGATGTTTCCTCTGCAACTGGTGCCGCACCAACATGAAGCGATCTTGACGCTGCGGTGTGCTTGCCCGACAGCGGCGGTCAACCATGGCACGCCCCTGGACGAACAGCGAGACCACGTCCGGCGTTTGGCGCAACGCGGTGAGCTGCCATTGACGCCGGTCGACACCTTGCGATTGAAGTCGGGCGAGACGCGTAGCTGGGACGGCGTGCAGCCGATCCTCGACGCGTTGGCCAGTTCGCTCACCAACCCCAACATGCCGCTCGTCCGGCGGCTGGTCGTGGCCCTGCAACTAGCCAACCGTATCGAGCGGGCCAATACGGCGAGGATGGATGATGACGAGTTGAGAAAGTGCGTGCCGGCGTGGCTAGAGGAGTCGCAGCATGCGGCCAACCAACACTTCGCCGATCGCAAACGCCCCGGCGCCGGCGCCCGCGCGCTGTTTCGTTTGATCGCTTTGGATTACCTGCGTCTGCTGCCTACACACGTCACCCGCGAGAGCTGGGGGGAGCGACTGCGGTTGCTGCGAGCTGCGACCCGCATGGCCTGGGGCGGCGGCTCGACGCCTCGACTGCGGTGCCACTTGGCGCCGACGAAATTCTCGCGACTCGAAGAGCCACTCGGACCGCTGCCGGCCGAGGTCTCCGCACCGCTGTCACAGCTGTTCGAAAACACCGCCAACTCGGCGCTGTATGCCGTTGCCAGCCGCGCCGGCTGGACGGTGATCGAAAGCCTCCGCGCCCTGGCCGTTTCGTTCCCCGTCGGCATGTGGCTGCTGCGCTGGGCACACGCATCCGCGACGGCTGAAGGAGGCGCAACACCCCGGCAGGAGCTCAGCCAGGAGCTGATGCTGCCGATTGTCGTCGCCCTGGATCGCGGCCAAGGCTTCGCTCCCCTATCCGGCGGGCAACATCGCTGGCGCCTCTGGGCGCTGCAGCAATTCGAAGCCATCGAGCCGCTGGCGATCTGGTACGCCAGCTGACCGGCGGAGCGCCTCATCAGAAGGCTGAAGGCCTTCCTCATCGTAGCCCGGGTCAGAGCGAAGCGCCGGCCCGGGTTGCGTGGCGTGGTTTGCGCCCCATCCCATCCCCATCCCCTCAGCCGCGCAGCAAAGAGCCGCAGTCGCAAATATTGCGACTGCGGCTTCGCAAATTGAACACCTCGGGGGCTGCTTGTTACACGCCGTGCGAGTCGGGGCAGACAAAGCCGTCGCGATAGTTCCGCGTCAACATTTCGTTGCCTTCGGGCGAGTTGGTGAACGTCTCCGCCTGCGGATCGAACTTCAGCAGCTTGCCGAGCGACAGCGGGTACTTGCCGAGATCGACTTGACTGCGCTGGAGATGCTTGACGGTTCGCTCGAGCGTGGCGCCGTTGTCGTCGAGGCTCTTGACGTCTTTCAGCACCGCGGCGATGTCCTCCACCGAGGCCGTGTTGGCCTCGTTCAGGTAGTAGGAGATGTTGCCGAGATGGCTGATGCCCGCGGACAGGTGTCCTTCCCAAGCGTCAGCGTGCAGCGACTTGGCATCGCGGCTCTGGCAAGCATCCAGGAAGTTGCCGAAGTGGTCGCCGCCACCATTGAACTCCTTGACCTTGTTGAAGTCGCGGTCGAACACCGTGCATTGCGCGTAGCTCGTTTGGGCAAGATAGCCCTCGCTGCCGTAGAAGATCACGCCGATCTTGTTGCCCGAGTCGCTGCCGAACAGACGATTCAGCTCGGCGTCGTCCGAGTTGTTCACGTCCAGGCCGCGAGTCTCGAAGACGATGCACTTGTCGCCGTAGTCATAGATCGAGACCTCCGTGTTGGCGGTGTCGCCCGCGTCAACATAGGCAGGGTCCTTCCGCTCGGCCTGATAACCAAGACGGCCGCCGTAGCTGATGATCGACTGCGGATGCGTGTTAATTCCGAGGCCCCAGCGAGCAATGTCGGTTTGGTGCGGGCCCTGGTTGCCGAGGTCGCCATTGCCGTACAGTCGCTGCCAGTGCCAATCGTAGTGGAACTGTTTGCGAGTCACCTTGGGATCGGTGTACTGCGCGGGGCCGCTCCAAAGGTTGAAGTCGACGGCCTCCGGCACGGGATAGTCGCCCTTGGCGCCGATCGACTTGCGGCGTTTGTAGCAGAGGCCGCGAGCAAACTTAACCTCGCCGATGCCGCCCTCGGCCAGGAACTTCATCGCGTCGCGGATCGCGGCGTGCGAGCGGCACTGCGTGCCGACTTGGCACATCCGGGCGTACTTCTTGGCCGCCGCGACCAGCGCTGCGCCTTCATTGATGTTATGGGAGATCGGCTTTTCGATATACGCGTCCTTGCCGGCCTGCATCGCCCAGACGCCGCATAGCGCATGCCAGTGGTTCGGAGTCGCGGTGCTGATCGCGTCGATCGACTTGCTGTCGAGAACCTGACGCATGTCCTTGACCAGCTCAGGGCGTTTGCCCTGCTTCTGCTCAATCTGTCGACAACGATCGTTGCCCTTCTTCTCGTCAACGTCGACGATGTAGCGAATCTCGGTGCGGGGGTCGTTGAGCCACGCCTCGATATGCGAGCCGCCACGGCCGCCGGCGCCGATCACCGCCATCCCGATTTTGTCATTGGGAGCCGCTTGAGCGCGGACCCCGAGAGAGAGCGCCGCGCCGGCGGCGAGGCTGCTATGCACAAATGTGCGACGATTAAGTTGTGTCATGTTCAATGGTTCCTTGTGAGGGCCTCTTGGAATCGCAAACCTGTTACACGGAGACGCGCGGGATTTCGAAGCCCTTGCGCTGCTCGCGCCCGAAGAACTTCGCCGCTTCCTCGTCGCCCACGATCTTCTCCGCCTTCGGATCCCATTGAATCTCGCGGCCGAGCCGAGCGGCAATGGCTGCCAAGTGGCAGGTGTTCATCGCCTGCACGTGGCTGTAGACGTCGGAGACGGGCAACCCGCCCTCGGCGATGCAGCGGTAGAAGTTGTTCTTGTGGCCCTCGTGAGGCTTGCCTTTGTACAACTGACTCACCGCGTCGTCGTCGTACATGCCTTTATCCCACTCCTCTTCAATCGGCACGCCGGTGATCTTGCTGCGGTTGACGAACATTCGGCCCTTGGAGCCTTCAAACAGAATGCCGTTGTCGCCACGGCTGTCGATCAGCATCTCGATGCCGTTGGCAAAGAAGCAACGAATGCCGAAGTCGTGCGACGTGTTGTAGCTGTCGTCGCGAGTCGCATAGCCGTGCTCGTACGGCACGGGGTGCTTGGCGTCGCTGCCATCGATTCGCACCGGCCCCATGCCCTGCTCGTGCTGGCCGATCGCCCACGTGGCGATGTCGACGTGATGGGCGCCCCAATCGGTGAACTTGCCGCCCGAGTATTCATACCACCAGCGGAACTCGTAATGGCAGCGCCGCTCGCGGTAGTCCACCTTCGGCGCCTGACCCAGCCACATGTTCCAGTCCAGCTCCTTCGGCGGCTCGACCACGGGGAACGGACCGCCGGTAGGGCTGCCGTTGATGCCGACCGTGATCTTGCGAATGTCGCCCAGCAATCCCTTTTGCACCATGTTGACGGCCCGCAGGAAGCGGCCGCGGTCGCTGCGTTGCTGCGTGCCGATGAAGAAGACGCGGTCCTTGTGCTTCTCGCAGGCGTTGCGAATCAGCTGGTTCTCTTCCAGCGTCAGCGTGAGCGGCTTTTGGCAGAACACATGCTTGCCGGCCTCCAACGCCTCGATCGCAATCTTCACGTGCCAGTGGTCCGGCGTGACGACGCTCACCACATCGATGTCGTCTCGTTCCAGCACCTTGCGATAGTCCTTGTACGAGTCGGCTTTGCCCTTGCCGATTTTCCCGTCATTGCGAGCCCGCTCGGCATGGCGAGAGTCGACATCGCAGACTGCCAGGACGTCGCCGAAGTTGGCGTGGCCCTTGGCGTCGCCGGTGCCCATGCTGCCCACGCCGATGCAGCCGATCCGCGGCCGATCGTTGGCGGAGCGATTGGCAAATGCCGGCTGGCTGTCGGACATGAAATAAGCGCCGGCGCCCCAGGCGGCGGACGCGCCCAGGAACTCACGGCGAGATGTGGAGAATGCGGGGGCGGGATCGGTCATCGAATCGTTCTCTGGTGACGAAGGGGCGGGAGCAGCGACCCCACAACCTTAGCTGCTCGAGGGAGGAATTTCCATCATCCCGGGCGGGGACAGGGCCCAGTTTTGACATTCGCCGCCCGGTAAGGGAAACTCCCTCGTCCGTACCGCGATCGGCCCCTCACAGTTGCCGGCCATCTGGCGTGCCGTCCGCCGCCACGGCGACCATGGACGGCTCGCCCCGCGACCACCCCGGATTGTTCGCCCCAAGGATGAATGGATGCACATCTGCCTGGATATCGACGACACCATCACTTACGCCCCCGAGCTGTTTTCGCTGTTGGCTGCGCTAGCCGACGCCACCATCACGGTGGTGACGTTTCGCACGGATGCCGACGGCGCCCGCGCCACCCTGGCCGAGAGCGGCGTGCGTTTCGATCGCTTGATCACCTCGAGCGATCCCGACTGTGGCAAACGGCACGGCCAGGGGCTCGCCCAGTGGAAGGCCGCAGTCGTCAATCATCTGCAGCCGGATTGGTTCTTCGAGGATATGCCCGAGGTCGTGGCCTTGATTCATCCGACGATCAAGGTGTTCATGCCCGTCGACGAATTGATGCGATCCTGGGTGGGCAAGGCAGCCGGCGCGTGACGCGAAGCAACCGATTGGCCGGTCAGACTGAGCACCTGGGCGCCCTGCCGCACCCAACTCCGAAGGTGCGACGCGGCTAGAATCGCTGTACACTATCCTCCGCCAGTTCCTGGCCTTTCCACTCACCACCCATCCTCCCTCGACCTTCGACTCGGAGCGCGAAGATGCCCACCCACAAAACGGGAAACTGCCTTTCCGTCGGTCTCCTGCTGCTGGTTGGCTTAAACACGGCCGCCTACGGCGCTGACTGGCCCAGCTACATGAACGGCCGGGAGCGCATCGGCGCCACCACGGAGTCGCTGCCAGCTACTCCTCGGCTGGCCTGGACGTTTCACTCTCCCGAGCCGCCTGAGCTCGCCTGGGAAGGACCACGCCCGACGCCGATCGAAGGTCACGAGATGCGTCATCGAGTCGACTTCGATCGCGCGATGCAGACCGTGTCGGTCGGCGACCAGCTGTTCTTCGGCTCGCCGGTGGACCACCGGCTGCACTGTCTGGACGCCGCCACTGGCGCCACGCGGTGGACATTCGACACCGACGGGCCGATTCGCTTGGCGCCGACGGTTTGGAACGGCCATGTGCTGTTCGGCTCCGATGATGGGCACGTGTACTGTCTGACCACCGCGGGCAAGCTGGCATGGAAGCTGCAAGCCGGCGCCCGCGACGAACGGCTGCTGGCGCGCGGCCGCATGATCTCGCGCTGGCCGATCCGCACGGGCGTGCTTGTCGACGACGGACTCGCCTACTTCGGCGCCGGCGTGTTCCCGCACGAGACGATCTATCTCTACTGCGTTGACGCGGCCACCGGCAAAGTGGTGTGGCGCAACGACCATTTCAGCCAGGATGACGCCGGCCGCAATCCGCTCTCGCCGCAAGGGTACCTGCTCAGCAACGACCAGCAATTGTTCGTGCCGTCGGGCCGCGCGTTGCCCGCCGCGTTTGAGAAGAGCACCGGCGAGGAGGATTACCAGCGCACGCACAGCTGGCGCACAACCGCGGGCGGCGTGGTTGGCGGCTGGAAGGCGCTGCTCGCCGACGGGCAGCTCTTCTCGGCGGGCGACCATCACTTCCTGGCGCTGGATCAGACCAGCGGCGCCGTCGGCTATGCCTGGATCTCCGGGTATCAATTGAGCTTGTCGGACGAGCGAGGCTTCGTCTCTGACGGCGAGCGAATCGCCGCGATGGACCGCGCCAAGCATATCGAAGCGACACGTCTGCGTCAGAAGCTCACGCTGGAGCGCTACGAGCTGCAACGCAAACGCACAAGCATGGACGCCGGCGAATATCGTGAGCAGGTAAGCGAGCTGAATCAGAAGATCGCCGAGTTGAACGATGTCGGCATCGTCTGGTCCACCAAGTCGCCGCTCGCGTCGGCCATGATTGTGGCCGGCGACCTGGTGATTGCCGGCGGTGAGGGACGGGTAGCAGGCTATGCGACCAGTGATGGGAAGGAGCAATGGAGCTTCGCCGTCGAGGGAGACGCTCGCGGACTATGCCTGGCCAATGGTCGGCTGACCGTCAGCACGGACGCCGGCTTGATCTACTGCTTCAGCGCCTCGGGCGACGCGCCGGACAAACCCGCGCAGCATCCCGGCGAAGCCATGGCCAACCCGTACCCTCGGGACGAGCTGTCCGAGATGTACGCAAAAGCGGCCGAAGAGATCTTGCAGCGTTCCGGCGCGACTCAAGGCTTCTGTCTGGTGCTGGGCGCCGAGCAAGGCCGGCTCGCGTACGAGATCGCCAAGCGTTCCGAGTTGCGAGTCTATGGCATCGAGCCCGATGAGCAGAAGATCGCCGTCGCCCGCCGCGCCATGAACGCTGCCAAGCTCCATGGACGTCGAGTCATGATGGTGCATGGCGACCCCGACAACATGCCGTTCTCCAACTACTTCGCGAATCTGGTGGTGTCCGACACGGCGCTGTTGACCGGCAAAGTGCCCGTTACCCACGGCGGCTGGGCGAGGTGCGTGAAGCCTTGCGGCGGTGTCGCCATGCTCGGCTCCGCAGCGGCCAAGTCATCACTCGACTCGGCACAGCGCGCCACGCTGATCACTCACGCTTCGGCCGACTCCGTGGGCACCGAGGTCCAGCCCGTCGAGTCCACCGTTGCCGTCGTGCGCGGCACGCTGCCCGGCGCCGGCCGCTGGTCGCATCAATACGGCGATCCCGCCAACACGATGACCAGCCAAGACTCGCGGATGAAAGGCGGACTGGGAGTGCTCTGGTACGGCGATCCCGGCCCCTCCAAGATGATCAATCGACACGAGGCAGCCGCGGCGCCGCTGTCCACCAACGGCCGCATGTTCATTCAGGGCACTGACACAATCATGTGCTACGACGCCTACAACGGCCTGTTCCTGTGGGAGGTCGAGAACAAAGGCGCCCTGCGGACCGGAGTGTTCAACAACGAAGAGCCCAGCAATCTCGCCGCCAGCGACGACGCGTTGTTTGTGGTGGTCGACGACAAGTGCACCGAGTACGACGCCGCCACCGGCAAGGTTCGGCGCGTGCATCAGACGCCCGCGTCCCCCGACAAACTGCCGCGCGTGTGGGGCTATGTCGCCGTGCACAACGGCAAATTGTACGGGACCAGCACACTCCGCTCCGACCTCGAGGCGGCGCTGCGTCGTCGCGGCCATACCGTCAAAAACACGACGGACGCCATCTTCGCCATCGACCTGAAGTCCGGCGAGCAACAATGGGCCTATCGCGGCCGCAACATCCTTCACGTCACAATTGCCATCGGCGATGGCCGTGTGTTTTTCATCGACAGCTCGATCACCAAGGAAGAGCGCGAGGAATTGCTGCGGCAAGACAAGTCGGAGCTGAAGAAGCTCAGCCCCGCCGAGGCCCAGAAGAAGGAGGCCGAGCTGAAAGCGCTCGACGTCCGCTTGGCCGTCGCCGTGGATGAAGCATCCGGCGAGCTGCTGTGGAGCAAAGCAGTCGACGTCACCGATTGCAGCCGCGTCGGCATCGGCGGCGGCGAGCTCACGCTGATGTACCACGACGGACACGTGCTGATCTGCGGCGCCAACGCCAATGGGCACTACTGGCGCCAGTTCCTTACCGGCCAATTCGATCAACGGCGATTGCTGGTGCTGGAGAGCGAGACCGGCAAGAAGCTCTGGTCGGCCGACGCGAATTATCGCCATCGCCCGATCATCATCGACCAGCAGGTGCTGGCGGAGCCTTGGTCGTTCGACCTGCATAGCGGCGAGCAGCGCACGCGCGAGAACCCGCTGACCGGCGAGCAAACCGCCTGGCAATTCAGCCGGCCCGGTCACCATTGTGGCCCGATCACGGCGACGCCCAACATGCTGTTCTTCCGCAGTGGCTTCACCGGCTACTACGATCTTTACTCGGACAGCGGCACCAGCCATTTTGCCGGCCACCGGCTCGGCTGCTGGGTGAACGCCATTCCCGGCAACGGCCTGTTGATGATCCCCGAGGCCAGCGCAGGCTGCGTCTGCCAGTTCTCGATCGCCTCAACGATCGTCATGGAGCCGCGCGAGGATCGCAACAGCTGGCGAATCTTCAGCGCCACGGGCGCCGCCACGCCTGTGAAGCAGATGCATATCAACTTCGGCGGCCCCGGCGATCGCAAGGACGAGTTCGGCAATCTGTGGCTCGCCTTCCCCCGGCCGAACACGGTCGGACGCCTCGAGTATACGCTCGACCTGAAGCCGAAACTGGCCGCCGGCGGGCGGTTCTTCGCCAACAACGACGAGACTGACACGCTGCCCGATGCGCGTCTGCCATGGCTTTACGCATCCGGCGGCGCTGGCTTGATGCGATGCGAGGCGATGTTGCTGGGCAAGGACGACCCGGCCGCCAGCTATCGAGTTGTCTTGCACTTCGCCGAGCGGGAGCCGGGCACGGCGCCGTTTGAAGTGAAGCTGCAAGGCGAGACCGTGGCGCGCCGCGTCGAGATCGGCGAGGATCGCGTCGGCCAAGCCGTGCTTCAAGAGTTCAAAGGAGTCCGCGTCACCGGCTCGCTTTTGATCGAAGTGCTGGCCGACCTGTCCGAAGGACATCCCCCGACGGTCTGCGCCCTGGAGATCCACCGCGAGGACTGACATGTGCCGCAACGAGTCGAAGTGTTGCCGGGCGCACTCACAAAGGTCGCCTGCGATGGCGATTGCCATGCTGCTCGTGTGGACGGCGCCGTTGACGGCCACCGAGCCCGGCGTGACCAGCTTGGCCAACCCGGGCGTGAACTACCGCCAGGCCGCCGGTCACTACGCCGTGCTCTCGGCCGGAGATGTCCGCGCCGTGATTGTGGACAACGACGCCGTGGACGACGCGACGCTTCCCAAGCATCGCGCCGGCTACAACGGGATCGCCTCGTTGACGCATGCGAAGCAGCCGCGGAACGTGTTTGTGCCCTCGTTCGCCGGGGTCAACTTCGAACATATCCACGACGGGGCAACCGACCGGCTTCGCGAAAAATTCGAGCCACGGAAAGCGCCGCTCGAGTTGCGGATCATCGACGAGCGGACGGTCGAGCTGTATCAGCCACCCACGCCGCACTTCCACTTGGAGAGTTGCGGGCGGTACCAGATGCTTCCGTCGGGCGTCATTGAGTACACGTTCGAATGCGTGCCGCGCGAGCCGAACTTCTCCAAGGGATACATCGGCTTGTTCTGGGCCAGCTACATCCACGAGCCTGCGGAGAAAGTGATTCACTTTCGTGGCCGATCACGAGGCGATGACGCTCCCGGCGCCTGGCTCGTGGGCCGCACTCCTCAGCATGGTGTGCTGTCGAGCCATCGCCCGGCGGGCTGGCAAGACGCGCTCGCACCCATTGACGACGACTTCCCGCTGACGCTGGTCAATCACCCGTCGAATGTCGAGCACACGGACAACTGGTACTTCGGCGTTTGCCGCGACATGGCGCTGGTGCAAATCTTTCGCAAGCGCGACCGCGTTCACTTGGCCCAATCGCCCACCGGCGGCGGCGCAGGCAACCCGGCCTGGGACTTTCAATGGTTCCAGCCCAACTGTGAGGTTGGGAAGCTGTACCGGCTCGTGATGCGAGTGGCTTATCTGCCGTACCGCTCGGTCGAGCAATTAGAAGCGGATGTCGCGCCGTATCGCTTTGCCGAATGAGTGCGCGAAGGGTGCTGGCTGAACATTAAACATCTGGCCTTCGAAGCGGGATCGGCGATTCGATCCCTCGCTTACGCTTCGGGTTTCCTTACCAGTGACTAGGTGCACGACGACTCGATCCCTCGCTTACGCTTCGGGTTTCCTTCCCGATGTCACCGGAATTCGGCGAATCCGTCGCTGACCTAAAACCGCCAGATGGCGATGTTGCCCTCGGCGTCGCCAATTGCCAGTTCCTTTGAGTCGGGTGAGAATCCGAGCGCGTAGGCGTACTGACGATGTCCGGAGATCGTGCGTTCCATTTTCAAGGTGAGCAGATCCCAGATCTCGACATCGTGATGCGTGCCTCCGACCGCCAACCGGCGTCCGTCCGCAGAGACGGCCAGCGAGCGAACAATGGGAATCGCCGATTTCAATGAGCGGCGAGTCTGCCAGTCGCGCCCCTCGTGCATCGCCAACTCGCCGGCGTAGCCTACCGAAAACAGGCGACCGCGAGAGTCGAATGCGACGCGCAGCACGGCGTCCCGCGAGTCCTGCAGCACCACGGGAGGCGTTTCGGGGCGTTGCAAGCTCCAGAGACGAATCGAGCGATCGAAACCGCCGGCCGACGCCAGCCAACGCTGGTCCGCCGAGATTGCCAGGCACTGCACTTGCTTTTCATGGCCTCGCAAGATGAGAGGCGAAACAGTCGACACATCGAGCCGTTGCAGACGAATCTCACCGTCGGCGCCGCCCGAGGCCAGCCAGCGGCCATCCGTCGAGCAGGCCACTGACCACGCGCCCGCGTTGTGCGCCTTGATGCCGTCCACAAATTCACCCGCAGGCATCCCCCACAGCCCGAGCAGGCCATCCAGCGAAGCGGACCAGAGGCGACGACCGTCAGGCTGCAGCGCTAGTCCGCGGACTTCCCGTTGATGCGTCGGCTTGCGCGGCGTGTCCAGACGCATCGCCAACGACTCGGCTCGCGCTCGAGCCTCGGGGGAAAGTTGGTTGTCCAGATGTTGCCGGATGACCGAAAGCGCGGCAGGACCTTCATCGAGCAGGCTTTGATAGGCGCGTTGGCGTTCCACGTAGCGATCGCTGTCCAACAGCCGCAGCCACTCGGTGCGCCGCGCAAGATGGCGTGCCTCCGCCTCCGTGTCGATTCGCACCAACGTGAAGGCGACAAAACGGTCGCTGCCACCACTGCAGACGACGTTGCCTTCTCGATTAAACGACAGCGCCAACACGGGGCCTTGGTGAATCTGACGCTGAAACACGCGAGTCGGCTCGGCCGCCGACAAGGGGAAGAGCCAGAACGTTCCGCACAGGTACAAGCATAGGCACAGGAACACCGCCAGCGTGTCTTTTCCGATTGCCATCAATCGTTACTCCGGCACTTGCGGAGGTTGAATCGAGACCGTAATTCGCAGCCGACAATGCGGGCACTCCAACGTGCCGATCGGCCCCGCCAACGGTGTTTCGCAGTCGGGGCACGTCATCCGTATGTGGCGAGTCTCTCCTTGTGACTTGGCTAGCCGAGGGAACGCCGGCTCCGCAGGCGATTTGACAGTTCGCGCGCCGACGCCGTTGAGCCGAGCGAGAATGACCAGCGCCAAGGCGCCGCACGAGGCAAGGATCGCGGCCGCCGCCGACACGCGGCCGGCCGTGTGGAACCCCGGCATCGACGACGTCAACTTCTCGACGTCAAAGCAGGCGGCCGAGACGATCGAGGCCAGGATCGCTCCGACGCGCAGCCACTGCTGGCCGGCTCGCAGCGGGGCAACCAGCGCGAGACTGGCATAGGCGACCACCACGCAAACGCTGGTCAGCAAGGTCAGTGTGTCGTCGTCAAACGCCTTGTCACTCCACTGCGCGGCCATGCCCAGCATCCAGGCGAGTAGCGAAAACAGCACGCCGATCCATCGCCAGTTCCAGCTCAGCCGCGGCAGGCCGCACAGACACGCGGCGCTCAGATTGCCGTAGGCGGCACACCACCAGCCAGTGGCGAACCAATTCGAGGTGATCACGTCCCATTTGTTCGATTGCCAAGTCGCCAGCAGCCAGACGGCGACCACAGTCACATAGGTGGCCACGCCCACTCGCGAGGCAATCCAGCCAGCGGGCTGACGCGTTAGTGTCAGATAGAACATGCCAAACGGCGCGGTCAATCCAAACACGAGACTGGAGAACAACATCTGCCGCCCGTGCGGGTCCAGGTCCCAGATCAGCGGCACCACCATGATGTACACGAGCACGACGTTGAACATCCCCAGCAGGCCGGCCGATTGCTTTTCCGGTTGGTCCACCATGACCGACAACGGCCACAGCAGCCCGGCGGCAATGGCCGTCGCCACGACCGTGCCGGCCACGCGGCCCAGTACCTCGTAGCTGGCCGTCAGCACGGTGAGCACGCCAATGACGGCGGCGGCGGCCACCATCCAAAGCATCACCTTCAGGCTGAGCCGGCGCAACATCGCGTTCCACGCCAGCCACCGGGTGGTCACGGGATCAGACTCGCGGGCGCGATGTTGTGCCACAAAGGCGCCGGCGCTCGCGCCGATGATCAGCAGCGCCGCAAGCGGGATGCCCGGCACATGCATCACCAATAGAACCAGCCTCGCCAACAACGACGCGGCGACAGCGCCCAACAAGGCGCCAAACAGATTGCGTTCTACGGTCCGCGCCAGTTGAGGCGTCGGCAGGTGCTCGTTCATGGATGTCTCTCGTCTCTCGCCCGGCGTCAGCGATCCTTGGCGTTCTCTCGGCGCTTTTTCTTCTTGGCGGACGACCGTTCCGCACGCGCCAGACCGTGGCGTTTGAGCTGCTCGTCCAACTGCCCGGCAAGTTGGGCCTTGGTCTCGCGATGCGGATCGCTCTGGGCCAAATTGTCGAATTGCCCGGGGTCGTCGCGCATATCGTACAGCTCTTCGGAGCCATCGTTGTAACGCATGTAAGCCCAGTCCCGGGTGCGCCAACTGTGCCCCTGATGCAGCGACAGCGCGCCCTCTCTGACAACGGCGGCCGAATTCCGCAGCACAGGCGCCAGGTTCACGCCGTCCAGTCCCTCGGGCGCCGGAGCGGCGACGAGGTCGGCCAACGTGGGATAGAGATCCACCAACTCGGCCAACGCGTCGGTGGCGCCCGGCTTGATTCCCGGCGCCGAAATAATCAGCGGCACTCGCGTCACGTCCTCGTGGAGGTTGCTCTTCTGCCAAAACGTGTGCTCGCCCAGATGGTAGCCGTGGTCGCTGGTGAACACGATCGCGGTCGTCTCGCTCAACCCCAGCCGGTCCAGCTCGTCGAGCACTCGGCCGACCTGCGCATCCATGAAGCTCACGGCAGCGTAGTAGCCTGCCCACATGCGACGCTGGTTGTCGGGGTGCTTGCCGATCGAATTGCTGCCCGAGCGAGTGCCTGCCCACCCCGCGCGCGGGATGTCGTCCAAGTCGCCCTCACGCGCCTCCGGCAAACGCATCGCTTGCCACGAATAGGGCGCGAAGTATTGCTCGGGCGCCACCATCGGATAGTGAGGTCGCACGAACCCTGCCGCCAGGAAGAACGGCTGGCCGGACTCCTTGTGGCGCCGCAGCAGCTCCATCGTCTTGTCCGCCGTCTTGTAGTCCGGCTGGTCAGAGCCATCGCCGCGATACCGTACCGTCACAAACATGCGATGCGGCATGCGAGTCGACTGCCGGCCCTCCAGCGCGTCGGTGAAAATATTGAGATTCAAGCAGGCATAGTCGCCGGGTGTGTGCGCCTCCCGCCCCGCCGAATTGAATCGCTCGTCCCAACTCGCCGCCACGTCGTCGCCGTGCGTGCCGTCAATGATGTCGCCGGGCACGCGCATGTGAAAGATCTTGCCGACACGCGCGCTGTGAAATCCGTTGGCCCGCAGGTGCTCGCCGAGATTGGGGCGAGCGGAGTTGGGAGAGGCGCCTTCGTATTGGCTGTACATCATCGACAGCCGGGACGGACGGCACCACGTGCCCTGGCAGTAGGCGCGGCGGAACAGCATCCCCCGCGCAGCAAGGCGATCAATGTTGGGCGTCTTGCCGACTCGGTCGCCATAGCACCCGAGCACGCTCGCCTTGAGGTCATCGGAGACCAGCAACAACACGTTTCGCGCCTGTGGCCGAGCGGGCTTCTGTTTGGTCTCGGGCTCCTCGGCCGACAATCGAACGGCAGGCCCCAACAGGAACAGGGAAAGCAGAAGCGTTCGCCCAATCGCCCGTTGGCGCCGCGCTGCCGCGCGCCGATCCGCGCGCCGCATTGCAACGCTTCGTGGCAGATCGTGAAACGGCGTAAGGGCAAGTGACGACATGGTGAATCGCTCCGCTGGGCATAGGACCGTGCAACTGTCAGATTAAGCAGCCAAGCACGCAGCCACAACTGCCACAGACTGTGCGCTGCACACGGACGCAAGTCCGTGGAGCGACATGGCGAAGCTCCATCAACCACGCAGGTCAAGCGCAAAGCCCCGACAGGGGCGACAGACGCCACGCTGCCAGCCTGTGATGGTGTTTCTGACCGCAGGATGCCCGCCCCCAACCAAAACATCACCGTTGCAGGCTGGCAGCCTGCACTACGTCAACCGCCCCGCTGGTTTGCTGTACGATGAAGGCTGTTTTCGCAGTGCTCGTCCTCGGCGAGCCAACCTTCGATCGATGCTCAATGCCGTGAACGTCATGCCCACTGCACCGCAAGACATTTCGTGCTCTTCCCGATCCATTGGGCCAACCGGGCTGGGTTCCGCGCTCACAACCTGGCTGGCGTGCCTGGCGGCGACGGCCTTGGCGGCCGATCCCCCGGAAACGCTCGCCGAGGCCCCCCAACTGAATGTGCTGATGGTCTGCGTCGACGACATGCGCGCCGATGCCGGCTGCTATGGACATCCGCAAGCGTTGACGCCCCACCTCGATCGGCTGGCCGCGCGGGGCATGCGATTCGAGCGAGCCTATTGCCAACAGGCGCTCTGCAATCCATCGAGGGCCTCGTTGTTGACGGGGCGCACACCCGACTCGCTGCAGATCTGGAATCTCACCAAGGGACTGCGCAGCTCCGATCCGAACCTCATCACATTGCCCCAGCTGTTCCGGCAGCACGGTTACCACACACGCGGCATCGGCAAGGTCTACCACAATTGGCGGACCGCGGACCACGGCGACCCGCAGTCATGGAGCGTGCCCGCCGTGCTGCACTTCGCGCGACACGATGACGACACGCCGCAAGTCAAAGGTCCGCTTCCGCCCAACGAGTCGACGGCGCCTCGGTGCATGCGACTCGACGTGCCCGACGAAGCGTATTTCGATGGCCGCATTGCCAAGCTCGCCGTGGAGGAGTTGCAGGCGCGCGGCAAAGATCGCAAGCCGTTCTTCCTGGCCGTCGGCTTCTGGAAGCCCCATCTGCCGTTCAATCCTCCCAAGAAGTACTGGGAGCTTTACGAACGGCCCGCGACTCCCAAGTCGGCGGCCAAGTCGAGCCGGCCGCTGATCGACATGCCGGCCAATCCTCTCGCGCCGAAGCATGTGCCCGCCCTGGCCCTGCACGACAGTCGCGAGATCATGCGGGCCGCCGGCGACGATGGGCTGACAGCGGACGAGGTGCTCGAATTGAGGCATGGCTATCTCGCCGGCATCAGCTTTCTCGACGCCCAACTCGGCAAGATACTCGACGAACTTGAACGTCAGAAGTTGGACCAGCAGACGATCATCGTGTTCTGGTCCGACCACGGTTTTCACCTCGGCGAGCATTCGCTGTGGTGCAAGACCTCCAATTTCGAGCTCGATGCGCGAGTGCCGCTAATCCTCTCCGTGCCACCGACCCTGACTCGCACGCCGCCTGGGGGTGGCGTCCGCTGGCAGGCACAAGGCGCCAGCCAAGCGCTGGTCGAGCTGCTGGATCTGTATCCAACCTTGGCCGAGCTTTGCCGGCTGCCGGCCCCGCCCGGACTCGATGGCGACAGCATGGTCGAGCTTCTGCAATCGGAACGATCGGACAACGACTCTCGTTGGTCCGCGGCTTACACGCAACATCCCCGTCCCAACTATTACGGCAATCGCCCCGAGGCGATGGGCGTCTCCGTTCGCACGGCCCGACACCGCTACACCGAGTGGCGCGACTTCGCCACCAAGCAGGTGCTCGCCACCGAACTCTATGACCATCGTCAGGATCCCCGCGAAACCGACAATCTGGCGGCCGTCGCAGACGCCGCCACGCTCGCCGAACTCAGAGCAGCGTTGGAGCGGCGGTTCCCGCGCGAGTAGGTTGATGTAGCTTGGCCGCGTCACTCCACGGACTTGCGTCCGTGGCTAACGTCTGTCGCCCCTGTCGGGGCTTTGCGCTTGACCCCGCGTGGTTGATGTAGCTTGGCCGCGCCGTTCCACGGACTTGCGTCCGTGGCTAACGTCTGTCGCCCCTGGCGGGGCTTTGCGCTTGACCCCGCGTGGTTGATGTAGCTTGGCCGCGCCGTTCCACGGACTTGCGTCCGTGGCTAACGTCTG
>JAGQPF010000754.1 GCA_020426845.1 Planctomycetales bacterium | reverse complement strand
TCCAAATGGTTGATCAGCACCTTTTCGGCCAGCGTCAGTGGTCGCCCCAACCGCTCCCGAGCGGCCTCCAACCGCGTTCCCAACGTGGCATAGACACGGGAGATCAACTCGATGGGCGTATTGGCGAAAACAGCCATGACTTTCCTCAAATTTAGGCGTTGCCCGGTGACGCGGACGCGTGTGGGTTCATTGACCGTTGAAATGCACCTGATCCAGCTCGGCACCGCATATTTCCGTAGCGTAAAGCGGTTCCGATCGCCGGCGAGGTGTCTTTCAACTGGGGCGGCGTCCGACTCGTCGTTTCAACATTGACGGAGAAATAGTTTATCCCATCCCGCGAGGTTCTCCGAGGGGGCCACCGTGGCAGTTCACAACAACCAACGCAGCAAATAAGGCTCGAAAAGCGTCGCAGTCCAGGTCAGCACGGCCGCCAGCGAAGCACTGGCCACGATCACCGCGACGCACTCGCAGGCCACGATCGCCGCCAGACGTCTCGCGCTGGCGCCGATCCGCCGCAACGTCTGAAACTCACCCCGCCGCAAGCGAAACGTCAGGCCGAACACCAGCACCACCAAAGCGAAGGCCGACAACCCCAGCAAAGTCATGCCGACGATGACGAACCAGCGGGCCTTGAGCACGGCCCCAAGCAACCGCTGCATCACCTCATCAGGCTCGGCAAGCTGCAGCGAGGAGGCCTCCCGGGATTCATACTTTCCCAGCAGCAGGGTTTGCGCTCGCTCATCGCGCGGCAGCACGAGAGCCGAGGTCAGCGGAAAGCCCGCCCGCCGACCATGGAAATGAAACGAGCCGGCGTTCTCTTCGGTCACCTCGGTGAACGGTTTGGCCGTCGAGTGCGGCTGGTCACCGGACTCCGTGCCCGCTTCGCCGGCACTTGTGTGACCGTGCCCGATGCCTTCCAGAATCCAGGCCGTCTCCAGCGCGACAAACACGGCCAAGTCGTCGGCCGTGCCCGTTGCCGCCAACACCCCCGTGACTCGCATTCGCAGCGGATAGTTGCCGGCCAAGTCGAAGACCGTCTCCGAGTCGGTGGTGAGCCGGTCGCCGGCGCGCAGAGCCAACTCCGCTGCCACTTGGTGTCCCAGCAAGCAGTCCCCGGACCTCTGCCAGGCGTCACCGCTGCTCAGCGTAAGCCCACGGTGCTGAAAGTAATCGGGCGTCACTCCGACGACAGGGCGGCCTCGAGCATGAAAGCGCACATGCAGCGGCAGCACGGTCGCCAACTGCGGATCAATTGCATCCACATCTCCCACGGAGATCGGCGTCGCGGAGCGTCCCGCAAAGTACAGCGACATCAGCGTCAAATCCGTGTCACTTCCGGCCGCTCCCAGCACGAGCGGCGTGCTGTCGGCGCGCTCGCGAAGCGACTCGGCGGCGCGCTGCACCAGCACGTACACCACTGCCGGCACAAACAACGCCGTCGCCAGCGAGCCGATCAGCAGCGCGTTTCGCAGCCAATGAAACGAGAGGCTGCGCCAAGCGAGCAAGCAGACGTCTCTCACGTGACCGCCCCTTCGGCGCTCTGCCGCGCACCATCGGCCGCGGCTTCACGGAACTCATCGATCGACACGGCGCCGTCAAATTGCCCCAAGAGGCCGTGGTCATGAGTCGCCATCAGCAGCGTTGCTCCCATTCGCTCGCACTCGCGGAGCAACAGTGTCAGCACCTCTCGCTTGGTGGACGGATCGAGACTTCCGGTCGGCTCGTCCGCCAAAACGACTTGTGGTTGTGTCACCAGCGCCCGCGCAATCGAAACGCGTTGACGCTCGCCATGCGAGAGCTGGTGCGGATACCGCCGCAAAAGCGGCTCGATTCCCAGCGCGCTGGCTAGTTGCCGGGCAAACTCGCGAGCCTCGACGGTGAGCGGCAGCGACGAACAGAGTCGGAACGGGAGCAGGATGTTGTCGATCGCCCGCAAGTGTGGCAGCAATTCGAAGGACTGGAAAACCATGCCCACGTGCCGCAGCCGGATCGCCGCTCGCCGCCGATCTCCCAGCCCGCGCAGCGACCGACCGGCGACCGTCACTTCTCCCCGGGTCGCGGCCAGCACGCCTCCCGCGAGATGCAACAGCGTCGTCTTGCCCGATCCGCTGGGCCCTGTCAGCGCCCATCGCGCCCCACGGGGCAGTTCGAATCGGCGAACTCGCAGGGAGAAGCCGGAGCCCCCATAGTCAAACTGAACATCGCGAAAATCCAGCACGGCTTTCCCCACGCCCGCCTGCGCACCCGCAAGGCCCTTCTTAAAATACTATTGGGGCGGGCCGGCGAGCTTCACCTCAAGAGACAGTTCCTTGTCACCACGTCGGACCACCACCGTGACCGTGTCGCCCGCCTTGTGCTGTCCCAGCACTCGCGGCAGCTGTTGGAAGCTCTTGATCTCCCGGTCGCCCAGCTTGATGATTACGTCGTCAGCCTGCATGCCTCCCTTGGCCGCGGGCGAGCCATCGGCGACCTGCTGCACTCGCACGCCTTCCTCGCCTGCCTGAAAGCTGGGCACAATGCCGAGATACACGACCGCGCGTCTCCGCGGCTGCGCTTTGACGAACTCGGGCGCCTTGGGCAGCTCGACTATCTCTTTCAACACAGCCTCCGCCAAGTCGATCGTGATCACCGCCCCCTCGACATCGATCGTCTCAAAGTCGTCCTCGGGCGTGTGGTAGAGATCAGTGAGCCCGGTGTGAAAAAACATGACGGGAATGTTCTTCGCATAAAAACCCATGTGGTCGCTGCCGCCGAGCGAGCCCGCGCGTTTCACGTTCCAGTCTTGCTCACGCGTGGCCCGATCCAGCAGGTCGCCGAACTCACGGCCGGAAGTCACGCCACCGAGCGAGACTCCTTGCTCTCCATAGCGTCCGATCATATCGAAGTTGATCATCGCCACGGTCTTGTCGAGCGGAACGGCCGGGTTGGCCACATAGTGATTGCTGCCCAGCACCCCACGCTCCTCCGCCGTGAACCCGACGAACACCATCCGCCGCGCGGGCTTGCGATCGGCACGGGCAAACCGCCGCGCCAACTCCAGCACGGCGGCCGTTCCCGTCGCGTTGTCGTCGGCGCCGTTGTGGATCGCCCGCTCGCCGGGACGTCGCGATCCGAACGGGCCGTAGCCGAGATGATCGTAGTGGGCGCCAACTACAATCGTCTCGTCGGCCAATGGCCCTTCGCCTTCCAGCACGCCAACCACGTTGGTAACTTCGGAGCGCACGGTTTCGAACTTGCACGCCAGCGTCGCCTTCCAAGGCAGCACGGTTGTCACCGGCTGGAGCGTCGCGTCGATGTGGTCCGCGATCTCCTCAATGGTCGACAGCTTCTGGTCGCCACTCTGCAACGGACTGACCACTAGCAACTCATTGAGCCGCGCCTGCGTGATGTGGGCAAACGGAATTCCTCCGCCCCGCGAGCCGAAACCGTTTGGCGCCGTCAACTCATCCCGCTTGTCGCGGCGAGTCGAGTGCGGATCGTTGACCATCACGATGGCCGCGGCCTTGGCCTTTTTGGCCGCGGCGATCTTGTTCTGAATGAAGGCGTGACTACTGGTGCGTTTGCCGTCGAACGGACTTTTCTCGTCCTCTTGCTGGGGCTCGCGCCGAATCAACACGACAACTTTGCCCGCGACGTCGACACCCTCATACTCGTCGTACTTCAGCTTCGGCGCCGAGATGCCATACCCAACAAACACGACATCCGCCTCGACAGCGCCTTCGCCACCTGCGGCGAGCGGTTGGAAATCCTTGTCGAGCGCGAGCTCCAGCGTCTTTCCATCGGGCCCGGCCAACACCAACTTGG
The DNA here is from genome assembly GCA_020426845.1 of Planctomycetales bacterium. Classification (GTDB taxonomy): domain Bacteria; phylum Planctomycetota; class Planctomycetia; order Pirellulales; family Pirellulaceae; genus JAGQPF01. The sequence continues at coordinate 11,812 of JAGQPF010000754.1, read as the reverse complement.
TCTCGCCCGGAAGCACCTTGTTGTCGATGGGGATATCGAACGGGCGCCGGTACGAGCCTTCTAGCCCGCCGCCGGCCAATCCGAGCTCGCGAAACCGATCCTCCAAATGTTTCGCGGCCAACTCTAGCCCTTTGGTGTTGGGGCCGCGGCCCTCGAGCTCGTCGGAAGCGAGATACCGAATGTCTTCACCCACGCGCTCCACCGCCTGCGCATCGGCCTTCGGCTTCCTCTTGGCCTCGGCATCCTGCGCCCAGACGCCGATGGCGCCCGGCGAAACGATCAGCGCAGCCAGCAACAAAAAGATCGTGCGAGCGAACCCGCGCAAGCAGTAGGGCGGCATGAGAACTCCGGATGATTGCAAATGAGCGGAGGGCATCCCATCTTGGCGAAGGGCTTTTTGCCCGATCGCCAACAGACGTCGCAATGCCCACCACAAAGAGTTGAGGAAACTCTGGGAGAGTCGGTCAGTTTAGTCGCCGGAAACCATCGGGGGAATCATCCGCCATCGGAATATGCCGCGGGGTTCGCTCACAGGGTGGTGGATTCGGACAGAATGCGATCCTCGTCCAGTAGCTTCATCCCCACGATCTTCCAGTCGCCCTCGACAGGGGCCAGTGAAAACTCCGCCACGTATTGGTTCGTGCGACGGTGGATGTGTCCCCAGTGCTCGATCGTGCCCGTGACATTCCACCGGCAGTGCAACCGCAGGGCGTCGGCAGAATCGTCGGCCTCGTTTGGGAGTCGCCGAGTCTCGATGATCTCCACCTCCCGCACGCGGGCCGCTGCGCCGCCCTGGTCCTCCATGGCCAACCCACGGCGCACTTCCAGATAGATCTCGCGCAACAGTGACCCGGCGACGCTCACCGCCAGCGAGTCGTAAATGGACTCGTCCGTGCGGCGGAGAAAGGACTCGTAAAGGTTGGCGTGCACCCGCCGGAAAATGCTCTCCGCCCGAGCATCGGGCACCGCGGCGGGCCGCGACCAGGAACTCGGCAACGCGATGCGAGGGGCTGGCCAGGCCGCTGCGACTCCAACCAAAAGCGTCAAACAGACCAACGCGCCGCTGACGCTTCGATCGTGGAGCGCCCGGCGCCCGGCGAACACCATCCCCAGTACCAACAGCACGGAGAGCCACGGCAACTCCGCCGGAGCTGCGTTTCCCGACTCGACCGCGATCGGCTTGAGCTCCGGAGGCGCGACGTCGCCGTCGGGTCGCTGCCATTGCAGCCTGTTACGGTCGCCAACGCGGCGGAGGTTGGTGCTCGACGCGTCGCCCGGCCGTCTCGAGTTGATCACGGCCGACTTGACCGACCACAAGCTATTGTTGAACCGATCCCAAGTCATCTCGACCGCTTGGGGAGGGGAGGGGACCCGATAGGAGAGCACGATGCCAACTCGCGCGCTTGCCAGCGGCACCGGCTTCCGCTGCGTCGGGTCCGCGAAGTCCTTCATGTCCAATCCATAAAAGTCGCACCTCTGCACAACCGGCTCGAGCGACTGGCCATTGACCAGCAGCGGATTGCCCGTCGCAAAGTAGGACTCGATTTGCGGCCGCGCCGCATCTTGCTCGGACAAGTCGAGCACGTCGTCGTCATCCCGCGCAATCAACAGATCCTCGTCGAGAGTCGCCAGCGGCGCGAGCACCTCATGCCGGACTTCAAAGTCCTCGATGTAGACGAACGAGTAAACCGCGTTGAAGCTGACGATGCCGAGCAACTCCTCGCGCTCGCGCTCCGCCCACGCTTGCCGCTCGCGCTGCGACGCCTCGGGCGAGAGCGGCGGATTCGTCCAGCTGACGCGCATCGTGAACGGGATGTGGGGCAACAGCGTCTGTTCAACCGGCGCGCCCGCGTTCTCCTGCTGCACCGCCAGCTTGACTTCCGAGGGCAGCACCGCCGCCTCGTCCGTGAACTTTTGCGTGAAAGTGATGAAGTCGGGGGGAGTTTCGAACAGGTATCGCAGCTCGAACGTGAGCTGGTGTCCCATCAGTTCGGCCAGCGGCACGCCCTCGGTCGGCAACTCGGCGGGCAAGCAGACGACCTCGTCCGGTTCGAACTGCTGGCCATCCACGTCGGTGAGTTCGAACCGCTGCGACAAGAATTTCTTATGCAGTTCAATGCCCTGCTCGATGGTCGGCCGTTCGAGAAAGTCCGCCCGGTTAGGCTTGAGCTGGTGAAAGAGATAAAGGTCTTCCAGAAAAATCTCTAATCGTGCAGTGGCCGACTCACGCGTCACGTAGACCGAGGCCCGCGAGATGGAGACGGGATGGACGCGAGCGCCGACTTCCGCGCCGAGTGCGACCGCGGCGCCACACAGGCCGGAGCTGGACCAAGAGCTGGACCAAGAGATCGAGGCCAACGCGAGACCCGCGCAGCAGACCAGCAGGCCACAGCGAGCTGTCGTGATCATGGGGCCACGTGGATTAAGGCGTCGGCCCAGCGACGAAGATCCATCCCTTCGCTGCGAATGTCTACCGACAGCGGACGCGCCACGCCGCCCGTCGACTCGACGCGAACGCGAAACTTGGCCGCCCCGTGTGCGCGAGGCGCCAACTTGAGCCGCTCGGGCGGGTCCACCAGCGACAGGCCGTTGGGCAACTGAATCGTCGCGTCAAACGAACGCTCGCCCGGCGAGTGATTCGTCACCTGCAACTCCATGTCAATCACGTCGCCCGGTTTCGACTCCGCGCCTCGCGGATAAACAACAGCCCACTGCTCGTCGACGCCATAATTGGGATCGTCCCAGGGAAACAGCTGGCTCAGCACTTCGCGGCGCGCACGATAACGCGACTCGAGATAGTCCATCTCCTGGTCCGAGAACGCGAAGACATGCTGAATGTGCTCGTTGATGAGCCAACAGTCTTTGGCTTCACGCACTTTCTGCAAACAAAACAAATAACCTTCGTCGTCGTGCAGCAGATTGCGATTCTGCAGACAGTAGTCGTCGATTCCCGATGGAGCGAAGGCGTCGCCGATAAAGAACACGGGCCGCTCGCCGGGCTTCTCGACGAACAACGCTCCGTGATAATAGCTCTGCCCGGGAAAGAAGTGATAAGTCAGTTTGAACTCGTTCCACTTCATGACGCTGCCCGACTTCATCCGGACGACGTTCAGAATCGGATTGGCCGTCATCGCCGGCAGATGATAGCGGATCGGATGCTCCAGCAGGTCGGCGTACTCGGGAGTGGCATAAACGGGGCACTGAAACTTCTCGGCGGCCGCCTGCACTTTGTCGGTGTGATCGTCGTGGTAATGAGTCACGAAAATGCCGTCGACTTTGTCAATCACGTCCTGATCGATAAGCCCTTGCACGGCGTCAATCACTCGCTGGTTGCCGCAGTCGAGCAAAAAGCCTCGGCCCGACTCGGAGATCAATAGCCGGCTGGTCCCATTCTCGTAGATCCAAGCCGGGGTCTTCTCGTGGCGGCAGTACGGCATCAGCTCCACCTCGGCGTCGCCCCCCAGCACCCGCCTCCCGCAGGTGGTCATGCGCTCTTCCTTGAAATACCAGTTCAGGGCGTTGGTCGAGAGGTAGTTGCGGTAGACCGCCTGCACTCGCTGCTTAAGCAGCCGCGCCGATCCGGCGACGTCGTGAATCACGGGTCCGCGCGCGGGCACGGCGATGTCCACTTTGGCTTCCAACAACTTATCGAGACTCGCGACCAGGTCCGCGAGCCGGGCGGCATACCCGTGGTAGCCACGAATCTGTGCTTCGGGAATCGCGTCTTGGAAACTATATAAGTCCAAGGTCTGGCCATGGCCATAAAGCAGATCCCCCGTAAAGGCGATCCGCTTGCCATCCAACTCCACGATGTAGGTGGCAGCCCCGCGAGTGAACCCGGGAGTCTCCAACACCTCAATCTTCTGACCCTGCCATTGAAGCACGTCGCCGTCCTGTACCCACTGCGTGACAGCCCAGGCTGAGTTTGGCACCTTGGTGGTTTGCTGCGCGTAGTCGTGGAACCGCGACTCCACAAATCGCTGCCAGAAGTCGGGGCCGTTCTCGAGCAAGTACTTTTCCTTGAGCGGCGCCACGATCTTGGCAGTGCGACCGTGACCTTCTGCCCGCCAGACTACATCGCGACGGCCATGTGTCAGCAGCAGTTGGTCAACCGGCTGATCCCAACCGTAAACCGCCAACTGACGTTGTTCCTCGCCAGCTCCGATCCGAACAACGGCTCCATTGACCGCTCCCGGCTCGACCCAACAATGCTCGGTCACTTTCAACGGCTCCGCCGTCGCGACGTCTGCCACAAGCAGCAGAACAACAACGGGAACCAATCGAACAAGCGAGCCGCGGCCAGGCAATATCGCAGACAAGGGACGGTCAGAGGATCGGATCATGGTGCAACGCTGATGGAGGTAGGAGTGTGGCGGCCGGCAACAAACTCAATTGCCGCGGTAGATCGGAGGTCCAATGCCAGTGTCGCCTTGACGAACGTCGCCCGTCTTTAATCCCAAGCTGAACCACTTCACCCGTTCCGCGCTGGTGCCGTGAGTAAACGTCTCGGGCCGCACGCGACCGGAGGCGTTTTCCTGGAGCGTGTCGTCACCGATGGCAGCGGCTGCCGTCAGCGCCTCCTCAATGTCGCCCCGCTCCAGAATGTTCCGCTGGCGGTGGGCGTGGTGGGCCCAGACGCCCGCCAGGAAGTCCGCTTGCAGCTCGAGCATCACGGACAACTTGTTGTATTCGGCTTGGGGCAGTCGCTGTTGCTGCGCATGCACCGCGTCGCTCAACCCGAGCAGGTTCTGTATGTGATGGCCAACTTCATGAGCGATGACATAGGCCTGGGCGAAGTCGCCGGGAGCCCCCAGTTTGCTCTTGAGGTCCCGATAGAACCCGAGATCGATATATACGGTTTCATCGGCAGGGCAATAAAACGGCCCGACTTCGGCGCCAGCTCGCCCGCAACCCGACTGCACCGAGCCCGTGAAGAGCACCAACTTGGGCTCGCGGTATTGGACGCCTTGCTGAGCAAACAGCTCCTTCCACACATCCTCCGTATCCCCGAGCACTACCTTGACGAAATCCGCGAGTTCGTCTTCCTCTGGATTGGTGGCCTTCGGCTGCGTCTGCTGCTGGCCGCCTCCGGTGGCGATGTTCATCGCCCGCTGCGGATCGCCTCCCATGAACAGGACCAGCAAGGCGAGCACAATCGCGCCTAAACCACCGCCCGCCGCGATGGCGCCGCCGCCCAACGCACGGCGATCTTCCACGTTTTCGCTACGACGGCCTTCTTTCCAACGCATCAACGCTCTCCATTCAAATGGTTCCGTTTATCCACCCCGGCAATATAGCTGCAATCCACCATTCGCAGAACAACTTGGCACGCCAGCCCCCCGATTTCACGACCGGCCGGCTCCGCCCGTCGCTTCCCGGCCCCTATGACATGACTTGATTTCGACACACGGCCAGCCTCGTTGGCTTAAAATGATCCGGTTTCCCGGTCTTCCAGGTGTGCCAATATGACTCTCCAACTGCAAACCACTGCCGGCCCCCGGCGATCCTCGCTTTCCTTCCACCTACCGGCACTGGCGCTAACGCTCGTCCTGTCCATGCTCACGCCGCTCTCCGCACAGCAATCTCCAACCAATTCGCAATCGCTGTCGGCCGGATCGCTGTTGGTGTTCGTCAGCGCGTTCGCCAAAGGCGAAGAGGGCGCCGTCTGGTCGCTGCGATTGAATCTACGCACGGGACAGCTCGAGAAAATCCGCAGCAACGATTCGGTGTCGCAGCCGTTCTTTATGGCGCTCTCTCCCGATCAACAGCGGCTGTATTGCACTCATGCGCCCAAGTCGTTCGGCAGCGAAGAGCCGGAGGAGGTGGTCGCATTCGCCATCGAGAATAGCGACGGTCAGCTACGCGAGCTCAATCGTCAGTCGACTCGCGGCACGGCCTCCTGCTATCTCGACGTGGACCGAGCCGGCAAGACGTTGTTGGTCGCCAACTACACCAGCGGCGATGTGGCGTCGTTGCCGATCGCCGAAGACGGCTCGCTCAAGCCGGCAGCCAGCTTTCTTCGCCACAGCGGCACGAGCGTCGATTCGAAACGACAACAGGAGCCGCATGCACATTGCATTGTCGTCAGCCCCGACGGCCGTCATGTGCTGGCAGCCGACCTGGGCATCGACAAGGTGCTCAATTATCAATTGGATCCGGCGACGTCCAAGTTGGCCTCCGCCGAGCAGCCGTTTGTGCGAACGCCTCCCGGCGCCGGGCCCCGGCACCTAACCTTTCACCCTCGCGGCAAGCATGTGTACGTGATCCACGAGTTAGCCAACACGATCGGGGTGTTTTCGTATCTCCCCGAACAAGGCATCCTCATCGAACGGCAGGTGATCTCCACACTGCCCGCGGACGCGACGGTCACCACGCACACCGCGGACGTCAAGCTGACTCCCGACGGTCGGTTCGCGTACGGCACCAACCGCGGCCACGACAGCCTCGCTTGCTACCGGGTCGCCGAGGACGGCGCTCTGTCGTTGATCGAGATTCGCCCCAGTCTCGGCAAAGGGCCCCAGAATCTGGCGATCACTCCGGACGGACGCTGGCTGTTGTGTGCCAACATGCCCGGCAACAATGTGGTTGTGTTCGCCATTGACGGGGAGTCCGGTCGCCTGCGAGAAGTCGGCGAGCCGCTTGCCATTCCGATGCCATCGTGCATCATGTTGCGAACGAAACAGTAGCAGGCAAAGGTGGCGATTCTCTACAATCAAACGACCCAACTTAAACCCATCGAATTATCCTCGAGGTGCCGATGTCTCTGCGATTCGTACTGCGAGTAATGACGGTCATCGTTGCAGCTGGCTTGACGACTGCGAGCCGTGCGGACGATGACGTCAAAAAGCCTGACACCAAGAAGCCAGAGGGCGTTCAGTCCGGAATCATTCTGCAGCTGACCACCGAACTCGGGGGCAAAGGAAAAGAGCAAAAACCGGAAGGCCTCAAGTTTCTCTTTAATGAGGAGGCCCCGGTTTGGCTGGGTGTCCTGCTCGACACCGAAGACGGCGCCCCGCGAATCAATCAGGTGTTTCCCGCCAGCCCCGCCGAGAAAGCGGGGTTGCAAGTCGGCGACGTGTTGCTGGCTGCGGGAGACACTCCCATCAAGGATATGGAGGCCCTGCAGAAGTTTCTGCGCACGTCAGGCAATGAGCCAATCGGATTGCGAGTGCGACGTGAGGGAAAAGAGCTCACGATCAAAGTGCGACCCGAAAAGCGAAGTGGCCTCCAAGGCATCATCGTGATTGAGGAGGAAGACGAGTCCCCCAAGGTAGAACAGCCCAAACCCCGGGTGTTTGTCGTTCCGGCCAACCCCCAAGGCGCCCAGCCCGCGCCCGCCATCCAGCCGGGCGCACCGGCTTGGAAGGCCCTCGCCGCCCCGCAGCGGACGGAATCACCCTTCCCGGCCGACCTCCAGGTCACGGTCACGAAGAAGGGAAACCAGCCGGTTCGCATTAAGGTTCGGCAAGGCGCACAGCGTTGGGTGGTGAAGGAAAACGAGCTGGACCAGTTGCCCGCCGCCATCCGGGGCCACGTCGCCCGAATGTTGCCCGCCCGCCGGCCAACTATGTTGATGCTCCCTGGCGCTTCGGCCACAACTCGCCTTTCCTCACCGGCGCCTGTCATGAAGAAACCGGCGCCTGTCATGAAGAAGCCTGGCGCGCAGGTGAAGAAGCCCCACGCCGACGTAAAGAAGCCCGGCGCCGACGTGAAGAAGCCCGGCGCCGAGGTGAAGAAGCCCGGCGCCGAGGTGAAGAAGCCCCACGCCGAGGTGAAGAAGCCCGGCGCCGAGGTGAAGAAGCCCGGCGCCGAGGTGAAGAAGCCCGGCGCCGAGGTGAAGAAGTAACAAGCTGCTTCTCACCAGCGTCACAAATTCTCTCGTAACGCCCCGCCACCTCACGACCATTCTGTGGCATGAACGCTCAACGATCCGCGCGGGGGCCCCGCCGAGCTATGGCGGGCTGCGCGCTTGCCCTGTTTCTCGTCGCCACCGCCTGCCGAGGCGCTGAACCGGAGCCCTACACTTCGGCGAGTTGCTCGGCGCCGATGGACAGCTGGTTCACGGCAGAGGTATGGGCCAAGGTTGGCGCCGGGGAGTGCATCAAGTGCCACAACCCAAACGGCGACGCGAGCGACACGGACTTCGTGCTCCGCGATCCCGGGCTCGGCCAGGGAGAGCGCGACGCGAGGCTGCGACAGAACCGCGATGCGTTTCGGCGAATGGCGCTGCGCACCGTCGAGGGCGAGCCACTGTTGCTACAAAAAGTCGTCGGGCAGCTCGACCACGGCGGCAAAGAGGTGCTCAAGCTCGATTCTGCCGGCTATCGGATCCTGGCCGAGTTCGTCCGGCGGGTGAAGCTGCCGGCAACGGCGTCCGGCAACGCCCCATCACCCTCGCCCGGCCCGCCGTTTTTCGAGGGCGTGGCGATGCTGGACAACCGCCGGCTGTTGCGTCGCGCCACGCTCTCGCTGGCCGGCCGGCTGCCAACCACAACGGAGCTCGAGCGCGTCGCCGGCGGCGATCCTCGCCAGGTCGCCGAGGCCCTTGAGCCAGTGCTCCGCGAGGAGGCGTTCTACGACCGGCTGCGGGAGGGCTTCAATGACATCTTTTTGACACTCGGTGTCGGCGAGGGCGTGCTCTCCTACGAGCACTTCGAAAAGACCCGCCACTGGAATCAGCACTACGACCTCAGCCACATCAAGGACGAGAAGGAACGACGCCAGGCCGGGTACAAGCTGGCGCGCGAGTATCGCGAGGCGCTGCATGGCGAGCCGATGAAGCTGATCGAGTACATCGTCCGCAATGATCGGCCGTTCAGCGAAATCATCACGGCCGACTACATCATGGTTTCACCGTACTCGGCGCGCGGCTATGGCGTCTTCGACGAGCTGAAGGAGCAGTTTCACGATTCGGACGATCCATTCGAATATCTGCCCGTCAAGCTGAAGGCGTTGGTCGGCCGCAACAAGTCGCAGAACCAAGAATCGGCCACGGGCTTTTATCCGCACGCGGGACTCTTGAGCACGTTTCAGTACCTCACGCGTTATCCCACCACCGAGACGAATCGCAATCGCTTGCGGGCTCGGATGTACTTCCAGCACTTCCTCGGAGTCGACGTGCTGGAATTGGCCGCTCGAGTGTCGGACGCGGCGGCGGTGTCCGCCAAGTACGAAATCCCCACCATGCAAGCGTCGGAGTGTGTCGTCTGCCACAAGTCGCTCGACCCGGTCGCCGGACTGTTTCAGGACTACTGGCGGTTCGACGCCAACTTCAGCCTTTACGGCCGCCGCAAAGAAGGCTGGTTCGACGACATGTTCGCCGCCGGCTTCGAGGGCGAGGCATTGCCCGCCGAGGAGCGTTGGCGAGCGCTGCAGTGGCTCGGCGAACGGACGGTCAAGGATCCACGCTTCGCCGTCGCCATGGTCGAGCATGGCTACTATTTGCTGACCGGCCGCCGGCCACTGCTGGTGCCCAAAGACCTGGACGACCCGCTTTACGAAGCGAAGCACCGCGCGTATCTCGAGCAACGCCGTCAGCTGGAAGCCATCGCCGCACGCTTTGCCCAAAATGAGTTCGACTTTCGGGGCGTCATCAAGGACTTGGTGGTCTCGGACTTCTATCGCGCCGACGGGCTCGCCGCAGCGGGGGCGTCCGACGAGCGGCTCGCCGAGCTGGAGGACGTCGGCGTCGCTCGACTGCTGTCCCCCGAGCAACTGGAGCGCAAAGTGGCGGCCGTCTTCGGCAAGCCGTGGGGCAAGCTTCAAGAGCAGACAGCGATGCTCTACGGGGGCATCGACTCGCGCGAAGTCACCGAGCGAGCGACCGACCCCAGCGGCGCGATGGGCGCCATCCAGCGAACACTTTCCAACGATGTCGCCTGCCGCAACGTCGCGCTGGACTTCAGCCGCGAGCCCGATCGACGCTTGCTCTTTCCTCGCATCGAGCCCGACGTGTTGCCTGGCCAATCCGCGGAGTCCGACACGCTCATCCGCGAAACGATCGTGCATCTGCATTTGCAACTGCTGGGGCGTTATGACCGCGTCGATTCGCCCGAGGTCGAACGCACGTATCGGCTGCTGGCCGACATCGTTCGCGAAGCGTCGCAGCGGCGGCACGAGGATCAGGAGGCTTGGTCCTGCCGGCAGGGCTTGGAACGCCCCGTCCCGGATCCGCACTACACGGTCCGCGCGTGGAGGGCTGTGGTGACCTACCTGTTGCGTCAACCCGAGTTCCTCTACGAATAGGCGAAGTCGGCCTATTTCTTCAATACACTGCCGAGAACTGATCCATGCGGCGAGATTTCCTCAAGTGGTGCGCAGGCGCCGGGCTGGGCCTGGCGGCGCCAATCTCCTGGCAACAGTCGGCATTCGCGCAGGAAACTCGCGAGCTTCCGCCTTACGACGGTCCGTGCTATATCGTCTTCAACGCCTCGGGCGGCTGGGACACCACCTACTTGATGGACCCCAAGGGAATCGGCGGGATCAACCGCCTTTACGAGGAGGGCGAGATCCTCGCCGAAGGCAACCTCCGCTTCGCGCCGACCGAGAAGCATCGCGAGGGCGGAATGAGCAACGAGGAGTTTTTCTCGGAGTTCGGCAAGGAGCTGCTCGTTTTCAACGGGCTCGACTACTCCGTCAACAACCACTCGCCGTGTTCGCGTTACATGGCGACCGGAAAGCTGGACAGCCTCGCTTATCCGACGTTCGCCGCCTTGGTCGCCGCGTGCCAGGGCCCGGAGTGCCCGCTGTCTTTCCTAACCTTCGGCAACTATTCGGCGACCGGCAACCTGGTCGCGATGTCGCGCGTTCCCTACTTGCCATCCCTGCAGCGAATTGCCAACGCGGATTCGATCGAAGGCAACCAGCGCTCACCGTATCACGACGACTTCGCGCTGTCGCAAATCGAGCAGGCAATGGCTCGCCGCCGAGCCGACCGCGCCGCTCAGCCGCTGCTGCCTCGCCAAGGCCACGCCGAGAACATGCTCTATTCGGCGCAGGTCAACTCGAAGGCGCTCGCCCGCGTGACTCCGCACATCCCCAATTCGGTTCCGAAGCAACGGCTCGCTCAGCAGGCCGAGATCGCGCTTGCATCGTTCAAGGCGGGCGTCTGCGTGTCCGCCAACCTCACCATCGGCCAGTTCGACAGCCACGCCAACAACGACAAGGACCAGATGAAGCTGATCCCCGAGGTGCTTGAGGGCATCGCCTATGTGCTGCGGCGTGCCGAGGAGCTGCAAATCCGCGAGCGTCTGGTGGTGATCGCCCAAAGTGAAATGGGCCGCACGCCAACCTACAACAAAGGCAATGGCAAGGACCATTGGTCGATTGGATCGATCATGTTTCTCGGCCCCGGCATCGCCGGCAACCGCATGGTAGGCGCGACCGATGCCGGTCAATTTGCCGTGCCGTTCAATCCGACTACGCTCACCAGCGACCAAGAGCAAGGGATTCGCATTCGCCCCGAGCACCTCCACGAATCGCTCCGCCAGTTCGCCGGCATCGCCGACCATGCCCACAGCCTCAAGTTCCCGCTCGGCGTCAAACCCGAGGAGCACCTCAAGGGGCTTTGGGGGAAGGCGTAGCCAATCGTTGCAGATTCGATCTTTATTGAAGGCCAACGGCCTTCAATAAGAGTCGCCTGGACAAGACACCGTGTGACGGGCTGTTGTCCGCCATCCCGGGGCGGCGATTCGTCCCTGCGTGAGGAAGGCCTTCAGCCTTCAATAAAACGGTTGGGGCGGGGTCGGGTGGACGGGCCCCGGCCTACCCGGGGCGGCGCTTCGCTCTGCCCCGGGCTACGATGAAGAAGGCC
>JAGQPF010000089.1 GCA_020426845.1 Planctomycetales bacterium | reverse complement strand
TGAAGTTCCTCACCGAGGCCGAGCACGTGCACTCGTCGAGCGACCAGTTGCACGCCGAATTCTGTGAGCTCAGAACGCGACTGGGCATGGACTGCGGCGCCGAGGGCGGTCGTGGCGGCGAGTTGGACGTGCTGTAAATAACAGGCCGTCTCTTTGTCCTTTGTCCGCCGCGGGGCCGGTTCCCGCCGCCGAGGCCAAATCCGTCGCGTCCGTCTTCTCGACAACCGCGACTCGGGTACAATCGTGGGTTTCCTGCCTCTCGGCCGTCCGTGCCGATAGTCCGACGATTCCTCGGAATACCCATGAGTCTCACCCTCTCGAATTTGCAGCGGAGGTGGTTGGGCGCCGCCATCACGTCCATTGTGTTGATGGCTGTTTTCGCGCTGCTTGGCGACGGCTTCAAGCTGTGGTTTTTCTTTGCCGAGACGGTTTTGATCTCCATCGTGATTGCGCAGGCCTGCGATCCGTTCGCCGATGCGGCGCAATGGGTTGGAGACGAGGCGAAGCTGCCGGGCTCGGTCCGCGGCGCCACTCTGGACGCGATTGCCAGCTCGATGCCCGAGTTGTTTAGCGGCATCTTCTTCGTGCTGGTCGCGATCTCCGCCAGCGAGTCCGCAGAAGCTCGAGTCGCAGCGGGCGCGGAGGGTTACGGCGCCACGATTGCGACTTGCGCCGGCAGCGCGGTTTACAACATGATTTTGATCCCCGCCTTCTGCGCGCTGTTCATCTCCTTCTATCGCAAGTCGCGCCCAACGATTGATGTCGACGACGAGGTGATCTCGCGCGACGGCGTCTGGTTCGTCACGACACAGGGCCTGTTGGTGCTGTTTCTGTTTCAGGATGCGATGACCTGGTGGATGGGGGTCTGCTTCTTGGTGCTCTACGGTGTCTACATCTGGCAGTTGTACAACGACACCTTGATCTATCGGCGCCGGATTGCGGCGGTCGCCGCCGGTCGTGAAGCACTGGGCGAGGCCGCTTCGGCGACGGAGCTCCGCGACTACATTCGCCAGCAGGGAATCAAAGTTACCGTCGATTGGCTGGAGCGTCTGGCGGCCGAGGAGGAGGCGGATGAAGAACAAGAGGACGAAGACGAAGACAACAGCACCGGGGTGCTCTTCGGTGTGTTCGAAGTCGGGATCAACGCCCGCACCGCGCCGATCATACTGCTGGTCTCGACACTGGTGGCGGCTGGCGCCTGCTACTTTTTGGTGGAGGCCACCCGCGGCACCGCCGAGCAACTGGGCGTGCCGACGTTCTTTGTCGCCGTGATCATTGCGGCGGCGGCCTCGAGCCTGCCCGACACGTTGCTGTCGATCGGCGCCGCGATGCGAGGCGACGACTCGGGCGCCGTGTCCAACGCGTTTGGCTCGAATATTTTCGACATCTGCGTCTGCACCTCGATCCCGCTGATCGTCAATTCCTACTTGACCGGTTGGCAGCCGGTTTCGTTGATGTCCGATGGCGAGCCGATTCCCGGCTTGGTCAATCTCCGCATCCTGCTGATCGTGCTGACCATCGTCACGCTCGCGATCATGTGGCACAATCGCCAGCTGACTCGCCGCAAGGCCTACGTCCTCTGCGCACTCTACGCCGTCTTCATCATGTACGCTGTGGGCGGATCTCTGAATTGGTTCTAAGAAACGTGGGAAAACGCGCCGTCAATCAACACCCCAAGACGATGCTGGAGTTCTTCGCGGGGATTGGGCTCGTGCACGAAGCCCTGCGGCAAAGCGGTTGGCAATGTATCTACGCCAACGACCTCGACCCCTACAAGCGGGCGCTTTACGAAGCCAACTTCGGCTCCGACCCGTCCGAGTCGCTGGACTACTGGCATCTCGAGGATGTTTGGAACACGGCGTCCGTGGTCGGCCGCGTCCTCGCCAATGCCGACTCTGACCAGGTGGCTGCGCCGCTGCTGGCGACCGCTTCCTTTCCCTGCACCGACATGTCGCTGGCCGGCAACATGAAAGGGTTCTCGGGCCGTGAGTCGTCCGCGTTCTTCGGTTTCGCCGAGGTGCTCGAGCAGCTGGGAGAACGGAAGCCGCCGCTGGTCCTGCTGGAGAACGTGGTCGGGCTGCTGACAGCGCGAGGAGGCCGCGATTTTGTCGCCGCAGTCGACCGTCTGGCGGAGCTGGGTTACTGGCTGGATTGTTGGCGGCTGGATGCCAAGCACTTTGTGCCGCAAAGCCGGCCACGACTGTTTATCGCAGGCTTCTTGCACCCCGAACATTATTTGCCCGAGGGCGCTCGCCCGGCGCTTCCCGCCGCGACCAGCGCGCTGCGTCCCGCGCGGTTGCTGGAAGCCGTTCAAGCGTGTTCGCCGTCCACTGGCTGGATCTTGGCGCCATTGCCTGATCCACCCGCGCCGAAGACGTGCTTGTCCGATTGGATCGACCGAGACGACCGGCAAGATTGGTGGCCCGCCGAGCAGGTCGCGCGCCACATGGAGATGTTGAGCGACTCGCACCGCCAGCAAGTGGAGCAGCGACAAGACTCCCGCGAACCGTGGGTGGCAACCGCTTTTCGCCGAATTCGCGAGGGCCAGCAACGGCTTGAAGTGCGGTTTGACGGCATTGCCGGCTGTTTGAGAACTCCCAAAGGAGGCAGTGCTCGGCAAATCGTGTTGGCCGGCGGGAGCCAAGGGCAGCGCATGCAAGGGCAGCACATGCAAGGGCTGCGCATGCGCTGGATGTCCCCACGCGAGTACGCTCGGCTGCAAGGCGCGAGCGACTACAATTGGGGAGAAGCAGCCGATAGCCGAGTGCTGTTTGGATTTGGCGACGCGGTTTGCGTGCCGGCGATTGCCTGGATCGATCGCCATGTCCTGACCCCCTACATTCAACGCCTTGCCGATTCCCGACTGTCGGTTTGAGGTTGGCTGACGGCCTCATCGGTTCAACACGCCACGTTCCGTCTTAGAATGGATGTGTCCTTCAACACTCCGCAAGCAACCCCACGCGATCGGTTTGATATGAGTGAGTTGTCGTCGCCGCTCTCCGCCGAGCTGTCTGACAAGACGAAGCATCTCCTCGAGCAGCTCGCGAAATTGGAGAGCTGCGCCGTGGCTTTCTCCGCGGGCGTTGACAGCACGGTCGTCGCCAAGGCGGCTGCCTTGGCGTTGGGAAGTCGGGCTCTCGCCGTCACGGCCGTGAGCCCCAGCTTGGCGACGGGGGAGCTCGCGCAGGCGCGGCAATTGGCCGCATTGATCGGCATCCGTCATTTGGAATTGCCGACGGCCGAGATGGGCCGCGAGGGGTATCGCCAGAACGGGCCCGACCGCTGCTATCACTGCAAATCGGAGCTCTACACCGAGCTCGAGCAGCTTGCCAAGGCCGCGGGTGTCCATTGCATCCTGAACGGCGCCAATGTGGATGACTTGGGCGACTACCGTCCGGGGCTCGCCGCCGCCGCCGAGCATGCTGTGCTGAGCCCGTTGGTGGATGCCGGCATCAACAAGCAAGAGGTGCGGGAGCTCGCTCGACACTGGTCCTTGCCCGTGTGGGACAAGCCTGCCTCGCCATGTCTGTCGAGCCGGATTGCGTACGGCGAGGAGGTTACGGAAGCTCGCCTGCGACGCATTGACGAAGCCGAGCAATTTCTTAAGTCGCTCGGAGTGGCGCCATGCCGAGTGCGACTCCATCCCGGCGAGCTGGCGCGAATTGAGGCGCCGCTGGAGCTGTTGGCTCGGCTTGCCGAGCCCGAGACGCGCGAGTTGGTCTCGCGACGACTACGGGAGCTTGGCTTTCAATTCGTCACGCTCGACCTGTTGGGCTTACAGTCGGGCAGCCTCAACCAATTGCTGCAGATCGGCGGCGGAGCGGTCGAAAAGTCGGAGTAGCGGCACGTGGTATTTGCTGTCAGCCTGTCGTGGCACAGGCTGCTTGTCGTGGCACAGGCTGCCAGCCTGCGATGATTGTCGTTTGCCACAAATTGCAGGCTGGCAGCCTGCACTACGACACGATTGGTTTTGCCACAGATTGCAGGCTGGCAGCCTGCACTACGACATGATTGGCCGCGTTAGTGGTCCGGTCGGCCCTTCAGCCAACGCAACAGGCGATCCGCCTGTCCCATCGCGATGGAGCTTCCGGCAGGCAGGGATGAGGCGGGAATGAGCGTTGTGTCCGCGTCTTCGTAGAGCACGGTCACGCGCTGCGGCGCGAAGTCATCGACCGTTGCGTCACCTGACTGTCGCGTCGCTACATGGCGGAAGACGTACCGCACACCTTCGTCGTTTGCCACCGCGCCTCGCGGCAGCGGGATTTCCTCCATCCAACGCCGGCCGGGAAGCAGCACCTCGCCTCGTTGTCCGGGCTTGAAACGCCAGATCCGAAACCGGCTGCCTTCTTTGACGATCTCGGAGTCGACTTCGTTGAGCAAGGGCAAAAACAAACCGGTGGTTTGAGACGTTGCATCGACCTTGGCGTCGATGTAGCCGATGGGCAACTCGATCGGGCGCCGTTCCGGCCCGAGCTCGACCTGTAGCGGGCGTCGACGCTCCACAACGTCAGCCAGCAGCTTGGCCTGCTCGGCGGGAACGCGTGCCTCGAGTGCCAAGGTGGAATGGTGAGCGAGCCGGGCGACGGGCGCACCGGCAGAGAGCCAGCTGCCGACGGTCGTTTGCAGCGAGTCCACCGTGTAGACCCAGAGATCGTCGCTGGGACTGGCGTTGTCATCCTGGGGCAGCCGCGGCGCCTTCAGGATCATCCGGCGGAGCAGACTGCCGCTTTGTTGAATTCCGTCGATCTGCTCGGCGCTCAAGCCTCGCAGCGCAAGCTCCTCGCGAGTCGTGGCCACCTGCGCAGTCAGCTTTCGCAACTCCTGCTTCAGCTGTCGCCGCGAGTCCACATCCTCCGGGGAGTCGCCGAGCGGCTCGAGCTCGGCGTTGACCGCGGCGACTCGCTGCAGCGCGTACAACAGCGAGGCCTGCGTCTTGATCAGCCCGTCGCCGGTCACCTCCAACTCGGCGATCGCGTCGCCGGGCCGCAGCGCCTGGCCGGGCGCGGCGAGCCACTGTCGCAGCACGCCCTCCGCCCGCGCTGACACGTTGATGTCACTGACTCCGGGCGTCTCGCGGATGATGGCGGACAGCCGAGTGTGTTCGAGGAACGGCGCCGGCTGCGGCGCGGCAATCGGCACGGGACTCGTGTCCGTGGACCTCGGAACACTGAAGATGGGGGCGTCGCGTTGGGCGGCCGAGGCGGGCGCTTCGATCGTCGGTGGGGCGACCGCCGCGCGCTGTTCGCGGAGATCGAGCATCGCGGCTCCGTAGCCCCCAACGATGCCCAGCACCAAGGCGAGGGCCGCCCAGATCCAACCTCGCTCCGGTGGCTCGGTCCCTCGGGCCTCACAGGGGTCGCCTGCGCTGGAGGCCCGATCGGTCCGCGCCGGCCGGTCCGCTCCCGTTCCCTCCTTGTCACGGCTCACGACACGCCTCCTTTGTTAGTGCCCCGTCAAACCCGACTTTGGTGTTCTGCTGGTTTTATCAATCCGATTGCCGATCGGGAAGTTTTTGAAATGCGTTGAAAAGAAACGTTGGGGTGGCCACCGCCCCAAGCTCGTGGCTCGCCACGACCTCGCGAGTTTTCCAACCCCAAAACGAAGGCTTGACGGTCGATAAATTGAGTTGTGGCGGCGTCATCGCCCGCGCAGGCGACGGGAGAGACCATGGCCACCGGGGCTGGCGCCGCATGCGAGCGGTGCGTCTGCAAGTGCACCAATTCGACGAGCACCGCCAGCAAGACGCCGACCACCATGGCAATGGAAAGTTTGAGCCGATCGTGGGAGTGAAACGCCACCTCCGGCAGCAGGTCGCCCAACGCAATGCAGATGAAGAATCCCGCGGAGAACCCCAGCGTGCAGCCGACCATCTGCCCCTGGTCGCCCAATTGCGTCTCGCCGAATCGGTGCAGCACTGCGCCGAGCGGACACATCATCGCGAAACTAATGTTGACCATGGTGCGAGTCGGCATCGGCCAGCCGCCGGCCCGCATCAGCGCCGTGATGGAGAGCGCATCGAGCGGCTTGTGCAGCGCGATGGCGAGGAACGTGCCGAACCCCGCGAGCCAATTCGTGCCGGCCGCCGCCACCGCCGCGCCTAAGGCAATGCCGTCGAGCAAGGTGTGAATCGCCAGGCCGACCAGCAGCCCCGTCCACGTCAGTTGGTGGGCGCCCTGGTGATCGTGTTCGCCATGCGCATGATCGTGAGAGTGCGAATGACTGTGGCGAAGTTTGCCGGACGGTCCGCCGTTTGGTTTGTCCGCCGGTGCTGCGTGGTCATGGTCATGAGAGTGGTCATGTCCGCAATCGTCGTGATCGTGCGTTTCGTGCTCAAGGGGTTCGTGTGCCAAGCCGGCCGGGCAAGCGCGGCCCTCGTCGTCCGGCACATCGTGGTAATGGTGGACGTGGAATACTCGCAGCAGAAAAAACATCACCAAAATGCCCAACAGCGCTGAGCCGGAGACGGTTCGCACCGAGGCTTGCTCGGCGGCATGGGGGATCATGTGCAACAAAGCCACGCCGAGCATCATGCCCGCCACCAAGCTCATCGTGACTTGCATCCGCAAATGGGTGAGGCGCAACACCGACGGCAGATAGCCGCCCGCCAGGGACGCCATCACAATGCACACGCAATAGATCAGCAACAACAGGTCTGTCATGCCCGAACGCGCTCGCCGGAATTCGACATCGGCGAACAGCGAGTTTCTCCAACTGGCCAAGCGGTGATCTGGCAGCCCGGTTGCCATCGTCTGAAGATTGGCGCCGGGGAATCGTGCCTCGTGCCTCGTGCCTCACGAACGGGATCGCCGCGGCGAGGGCAAACATGGAATGCTATCGCAGCCCGCTCCGCGTGGGAATGGGACTTGACGGGACGCGCCAACGTGCCGCCCGGAGCGGCATTTCACGCCCCATCACGCCAATTGGCTCAGGTCGTGAACTTCCACGGTCGTGTGCAGAATCGGCAGATGCGGCGGAATGCGGCGTTTGTAGTCAGCCGGAGAGCGTGGATTCTCCGAAGTGATCACCAACTCGGCCGCGT
The DNA here is from genome assembly GCA_020426845.1 of Planctomycetales bacterium. Lineage (GTDB taxonomy): Bacteria > Planctomycetota > Planctomycetia > Pirellulales > Pirellulaceae > JAGQPF01. The sequence continues at coordinate 21,548 of JAGQPF010000089.1, read as the reverse complement.
AGATGCCGGGCCCGATCAGCCAGACGTGCAGATCGGCCACCAAGTCGCCGGAATCGCCCACAATCGCGTCCACCAACTCGAAACGCAAGCTCTCCGGGGCTTGGTGGTCCAGCAGCACACCTGCCGTGACCTTCAGCAGCCCCTGTGACCAACGCAGCACCACAATCGCTCCGAGCACGCCGATGAGCGGATCCAGCCACACCAGTCCCCACACCATGCCCGCCACCAACGCAAGAATCGCCAGCACCGAGGTCAGAGCGTCGGCGAGCACGTGAAAGTAGGCCGCTCGCAGATTGTGGTCGTGACTTGGGTCGTCCGTGTGCGCGCCGTGATCGTGATGGTGATGTTCGCCGTGATGGTGATGTTTGCCGTGATCGTGGGTGTGGTGTCCCCCCGGGGTCGGATGCGAGTGCCCCAGCACCAGTGCCGAGAGTCCATTGACGACGAGACCCACCACGGCGACCACAAGCGCCATTTCAAAGCGAATCGGCACCGGGTGCAGCAGCCGCTCACCGCTTTCCCACACCATGAACAGCGCGAACTGCACCAGCAGCAGCCCGCCGGCAAAGCCACCCAGCGCGTTGACCTTGCCCGTGCCGAAGCTGAACTGCTCGTCCGTCGCACGTCGTCGAGCATAGACGTATGCGAAGTAGGAGATCATCAGCGCCGCGGCATGCGACCCCATGTGCAGCCCGTCGGCAAGCAGCGCCATCGAGCCGTAGGCCAGGCCGGCGGCGATTTCTACCGCCATCATCACTAGCGTGAGCAGGATCACGATCAAGGTTCGCGATTCGCCGCCGCGTGGCTGGTCCTGGCCAAACGTATGGTCCTCGTGAATCAAAAGATCCGAGTGGTTCACCATGGGAGGGCTCCTGCGTGCGTCACGTCTCGAAGCGATGCGTCGTGCGAGTGGGCGGCGCCAATCGGCCAACCAGCGTCGGCTAAGCCGCGCCGATCGGCTAAGGCGGCGCCAATCGTAACGGTCGTCGCCAGTTAGTTAACGGCCGTCGCTCGATCCGCTCTAATGCTCCAAGCAGCCAGCGTTCCCGCGCTGCTCGCTTGATCGCCTGATCGCCTGTGGCACGACGTTGCACCTTTGCCGACGTCGCGGCACTCCACATCCTCACGGGAGTCGGCTCATGGATCAACACCAACCTGACCCCCGCGACGTTTCGGTCGCCGCGGTCTGGCGGCACTTCTTCCAACTCTCGCTGCGGCAAATCCTGGCGGTTTTCGGTTTTACCGGCGTGCTGCTGTTGGTGATTGGTCAGCAGTCGATGTTGGTGGCCAGCTTGGTGTCGAGTGCGGCGATCTTGACGCTGATGTACGGCGCTGTCTGTGCCGTTGCGGCTCCCGGGCGGCGAGGCGTTTGGGGGCGAGGCTTTCTCGTTTGCGTGTGCATGTACGGCTCCACATTGTGGATGTACCACCGCAGAGACTTCACCGATCTTCATCCCGTCTCCATGATGATCCGGCAGCTGCATCCAGCCGCCGCCGGAGATGCCTGGGGGGAGGATCTGCTCAGTTTTTCCGAGACGGTTTGGGTCTCCGGCATTGGTGAACAGCAGTTTGTGCGACAAATGCAGGCGGTGCTCGCCGTCCATCTGCTGGTTGCCTGGGGCTGCGGAGTGCTCGGCGGACGGCTGGCCGTTTCGCTGCTCGCCGCCAGCCGCGCCCCATCATCCGGTTGCGCCCCATCATCCACCGAGCGTCAAAACGGGTGAGCGAACAGCTCGAGCAAGACGGCCATGGCGTTATAAGAGCCGTGAATGACCATCGCGGCGATCATGTAGGGCGCTCCCAGGGCAAGTTGGGGCAGCGTCCCTTGGGTCACGGTGGTCTTCCAGATCCGGACCGTGCCGAGGCCCGCGACAAATGCGCAGCCCATGTGCAGCGCGACGCAGACAGTCCAACGCCACTGCACCAGCGACGGCGACGGGTTGGGCTCGTACACGTGAAGGTAGAGGAAGTTCTCGACCACGGCAAAAGCGGCGCCGCTGGCCAACACGCAGATGGCAATCTGCACGGGCGAGCGAAACCAATGGGGATGTGTCTCGGCAACCCACAACGCGCTGGCGTTCTTCATGATCTCTTCGATCAGCGGCGCGATGAGCACGGGGACCAGCAGTCCCGCGGCGATCCCCGTCGCCCCCTGATGAGAGGCGAATGTGCCGATGATGGCCAGCGGGCCGGCGACGATCGCCACCAGCAGCGTCAGCCCCCAGCTCTGGATCGAGGTGATGGACGCCATTCGTTGCTGCAACATCGAGCGATACGTGACGGCGTCGTGCGGCTGCGCTTCCTTGATGTTCGGCTCATCCCAAACGGAGTTCTCGGCAATCTCGCTGTCCTGGAGCGCACGCAACGGCTCTTCGATCGGCTGTTCATCGTAAAACCGCCGTTGGAATTGCGGCTCGTTTTCGATGGAGTCGTCGTTGGAGCGGTTCCGGCCCATGCAGCAGTTCCTGAACAATCAAGCAGTGATCAGCCGAGATCCAGGGGCTCGTAGGGATTGTCGAGCTGCTTGGCGGGCCCGGGCTTGCCGCCCTCGCCAAACTCGTCGCGAATCATGATGCCGGAATGATACGCGGTGCCGGAGGCGATGATCACGGCCATGGCGGCGGGACCGCCAATCTCGCATGGTTGCAGGCGGACGTTGTTTACCGCGTTGTAGCCCCGACGTTGGGCCTCCTCGATCAGCCGCAGCGTGGCTTCGCGCCGAGCGCGATCGAGCATGCGCTGATAGCTGCGGATCTCGCCGCCAAAGAAGCGGCGGAAGCCGGCCAGAAAGGTCTTCAGGTAGTCGGAGGCGATCACGACTTCCGCCGTCAACAGCGTGGGCGGCAGCCCACGGTTTTCGGTCGGGTAGAGCATCTGCTTGGTTTGCGTCACGACCATCGCGGCGCGGAGGACGTTTTCGCGAGCGGTCAGATTCGCGATGTGGCTGCGCTCCACGGACCCGCCAATGAACCACCCGAGGGCGAGCGGCACGGTGAAGCTGGCCAACATCAGCAGAAATTGCAGGACTTCCATCATATGACCACGCATTTCAAAACTTCCCGATCGGCAATCGCGTTGACAAAACCAGCAGAAAAACTGCCTTCGATTGCGCCAGGGAAGATTTTTGAAATGTCCTCTAATAGCTGCCGGGAGATTCGATCAACACCACCGCGGTTCCGTAGGCGTAAAGTTCGGCGGCGCCTGCGGTCACGGAGCTGGTGGTGAAGCGGACGTTCAGCACGGCGTTGGCACCGAGTTGCTGTGCCTGTGCAAGCATCCGCTCCAGCGCCTCGCGACGGGCCTCGGTCAGCAGCTGGGTGTAACCCTTGACCTCGCCGCCCACGAGATTCTTCAGTCCGGCGAGAAAATCTCGCCCGGCGTGTTTGGTGCGGACGGTGTTGCCCTGGACGAGTCCGCGAACTTCCTTGATCGCGTAGCCGGGGACCGTTTCCGTATTGACGACAATCATATTCCTCAACCCTGCCAAAGTACGGGGGCTCTTGATTTCACGGATATTCTGCGACTCAAAAGGTGACTCGGCAAGTAGGGCCCGGCTGGCGCCGTTCACGAAGCGGAAAACCGGGGCGTCGAGCTCCGGGCAGGCGTTTTTCGAAGGTGGGAGAAACTTCTATATTGTCCGCCCCGGGTGGTTTTTATAGGGTGAACAGCGTGGCAGCGCCATTCCGGCCACATTTCCCGCGCAAGGCGGCCACGCCCTGCCCTTCCTTCCGCCCCCCTCGCGCCCATGGGCTATCGATCTTTAAAACGAGTGCTGGGCGAGACGAGCCTGGAACGCAAGTGTCGGCTGTTGTTCGGCACATGCCTGTTTTTATTGGTCACGGGCGCTTTCGTCTGGGTCGACAAAATCGCGGAGGAGCAGGTCTCCAAGACGGACCGGCAGAAGCGGCAGACGGCTCGGCAAACGGCTCGCAGCTTCGCCGACACGGGCTTGTTGAAGCTGCACTTTATCGAGTGGGTCGAGCTCAGCAAGTCGGAGAAGGAGGCGAGTCCGTTTCTTGTCAACGACACAAAGTTGATTCAGCAGATGCTCGAGGATCTGGAGAGCCACGACTACCGCCACGACGTGCTGGCGGAGCAGCCGATCGAGGGCGTCACGGTGATTCAGGAGCACGAGTGGCCGCATATCAACAAACTTTTGAAGATGCGCAGCGAGCGGCAAGCGGCTCGCGCCAAACAAGCTCGTGAAAAGGCCAAGTCGCCTCGGCCGCCCGCCGACGAGCCGCGGCCGGCTCCGCCCGGTGCGGCGGCGCCAGTTGACGGCAAGGAGGCGCCAGCGCCGACGATCGCCGGCGACACGCCGGGAGAGCCTCGCGACGAGGGCTTTCTGCGGACGCTGCTGCACGGCGAGGACGAGAGCGAGCCCGATGAATTCAGCGGTCCAATCGCGACGGATGCGATCACCTATGACCGCGAGGGCCAGCAGCACTACGCGTATTACCAACTGGTGGATTGGCGGCCGACATGCGTCCACTGTCATTCCAAGGCGGACACGACCGGCGCCTTGACGGCCGCCGACGCGGCGCTGCTCGATGAGCAAGACCCGCTGCGAGTTGTGCGCGTCATCTTCCCTCACCAGTGGTCCGACAAGCAGAGCGTCAATCGCATCCGGGCGATTTTGACTTCGGCCAGCATTTTGACGTTCTTTGTGGCGATGGTCGCGCTGTACGTGATTGTGCGGTACGTCATCGTCAAGCCGTTGCAGCATCTCCGTGACGTGAGCGACGAGATTAGCCGCGGCGAGACACAGTTGCGGGCGGAGATTCACACGAACGACGAGTTCGAGGACCTTGCCGACTCGTTCAATCGCATGCTGAGGCACTTGACCGACACGCAGCAGAATTTGCGCGGCGTGAACAAGACGTTGGACGCCAAGGTCGATGAGCTGGCTCAGCTCAACATGCAGCTCTACGAGATGAACCGCGTCAAAAGCGACTTTCTCGCCAACATGAGCCATGAGCTGCGGACGCCGCTGAACAGCATCATCGGCTTCTCGGAGGTGCTGTCCGGGATTGACTCGCTGACCGACAAGCAGAAACGCTACGCCCAAAACATCCAGAACTCCGGGCGCGTGCTGCTGGAGATGATCAACGATATTCTCGATCTCGCCAAGGTTGAGTCGGGCATGATGGAGCTGCGGCTCACGGAGTTCCGGATCGACTCGATTGTCAACGCGCAGTGTGACATGGTCCGGTCACTTACGGAGGAGAAAAACATCGACTTGATCGTCGAAGTGGACGACGGCATCGAGCTGCTCTATCAGGACCAGGGCAAGGTGCAGCAGATCCTCACGAATTTGCTATCCAACGCGATCAAATTCACCCCCGAGGGCGGGCGGATCAACGTGCACGCCGGGCCCCAGCCGGACGGCCGTCTGATGATCACCGTCGAGGACACCGGCGTGGGCATTCCCGAGGAGGATCGCGAGATCATCTTCGAGAAGTTCCGGCAAAGCAAGTCGATGCTCGAGAACGGATTGACTCGAGAGTACTCCGGCACGGGACTCGGGCTGTCGATCGTCAAGGAGCTCTGCAAACTGCTCGGCGGCGAGATCGATTTCGAAAGCGAGGTCGGCAAGGGCAGCCGGTTCCTTGTCTGGCTGCCGATGGTGGCGCCGCCGTCCTCCGACCAAGCGGCGGTTGCTCCGGCGCGAGAGCTCAATGGGCAGCCCGGAGGCGACGGGCAAGGCGCCGTCAGCCGCTGGTAGCCGCTCCGCTGGGCGCGCCGGCGGGAATTGCCAATCGCCGCTCGTTGCGATAATATTCGTCGCCCGGCTCCCCAATGACCGTCTCTGCTCGTCTCTGTCGACCCTCGACTTCGCTCATCTCACCACGCTCGCGGAACATGTCCTCTCCCACCATTGAGCTGTACACCGACGGCGCCTGCCGCGGAAACCCGGGTCCGGGCGGTTGGGCATTCATTCTCCGCCACATCCGCACCGGCAAGGAGATGGAGAAGAGCGACGGGGAGCCCGACACCACCAACAATCGCATGGAGTTGACCGCCGTCATTCGCGGCCTGGAGGCGCTGAAGAAGCCTTGCTGGGTCGAGTTGTTCACCGACAGCGTCTACGTGGGCAAGGGAATCAGCGAGTGGATGCCGAAGTGGAAGCGGAACAATTGGCGCCGCGGCAAGGAGGCGGTGAAGAACGTTGACCTCTGGCGTCGGCTCGACGAACTGCTCCAAGTTCATCGCGTCAAATTTACCTGGGTCGCCGGCCACAGCGGGCACCCCGAGAACGAGCGTTGCGACGAATTGGCCGTGGCCGCCGCGGAACGCTACCGTTGAACGGAGCAGCATGAGCCGTAGACGATGCAAAGCTGGGCAGTCCCATTGCACCGGCCGATGCACGTTTCGCGCGTAGCATGGGCGTCCTCGCCCGTGCAGGATTGCACAGTCCCATTGCGGTGGCCGATTCTCGCTGCTAGACGGCATGTGCTGTGCCATGCGGCTGCTCGCCGCGCACGGGCGAGGACGCCCATGCTACGGACGGTTCACGCTGGGGGCTCGAACAGCCGTATGTCAGGGATCTGCCCTGCCACGTCTCCAATTCGCTAAGCTAACCGAAGTGTGCGGCTGCTCTCTTTGTCGCAATGGCAAAGGATAAGGGCCTGCTTGGTTCGTGGTTGCTGGTTGGGAGTCCTTCGTCCGTGTCTGTGCCATCGGAATTCGCCGACTCCGCCGACTCCCCAGACTCCGCCAACGGACCTGTCGAGCCGCAGTTGACCGAACTGCTGGGCAGGCCCGTTCAGTTTCTCAAGGGCGTTGGACCGCAGCGAGCCAAGGCGCTCGAGCGACGCGGCTTGCGCACGGCGCTGGACCTGCTGTTCTTCTTTCCTCGCGATTACCAGCAGGTGGCGCCCGTGGCCGAAATCGCCGAGCTCAGGCAAGGCGTCGAGGCGAGCGTGATCGGCGTCGTGGAGGAGGCCGAGCTGCGAGAGTTTGCCTCCGGCAAGTCGAGCTTCGGAGCGTTGATCCGCCAGGACGCGAGTTGCCTGCGAGCGGTCTGGTTTAACCAAGCGTACATGGCGTCGCAGGTGAAGCGTGGCGATCGGCTGATGCTCACCGGGGTGCCCAAACGTCGCACGCTCACGTGGGAGATGACGCACCCGCGGGTGACGCGACTGGAGGAGGAGCAGGAGCCGCCGGGCGCGGAGTTGCTGCCGATCTACTCGCTCACCGAGGGGGTCCGGCAGTCGGTGATGCGCAAGGTCGTCCATCGTGTGGTCGACGACCTGGCCGACAAGCTGGACGAAGTTTTTCCCGACGAGTATCTCGAAGAGCACGGCCTGCTGGGCGTTTCCGCAGCGCTGCGAGCGGTGCACATGCCGGAGAGTCGAGAGCAGCTGTCGGCCGGTCGCCGGCGGCTCGTATACCAAGAGCTGCTCGTGCTGCAGCTAGCAATCGCGATCCGCCGCTGGCGACGCGAGCGGATGCGAGAAGCTCCTGCGTTGGAATCGACCGCCAAGATCGATGCGCGGATTCGACGGCTGTTTCCGTTCGAGCTCACGGAAGATCAGCGGTGCGCCATCGAGGATGTGCGCCGGGACATGGCGTTGGACATACCCATGAACCGTTTGCTGCAGGGCGACGTCGGCACGGGCAAGACGATGGTCGCGATCTACGCGCTGCTGCTGGCCGTCGCACATCAAAAGCAAGCGGCCCTGATGGCGCCCACCGAGGTGCTCGCGCGTCAGCACGCCCGCACGCTGGAACGCAGCTTGGCGGAAAGCCGCGTCCGCATCGGGCTGCTCACCGGATCGCTGACGCCCGCCAGGCGCCGCAAGCTGCTTGAGGAGATTCGCGACGGGCAGATCGACTTGGTGATCGGCACGCACGCCATCGCCAATGCCGTGGCGCAGCAAGAGTTCGAGTTCAAAAACTTGGCGCTGGTGATCGTGGACGAGCAACACAAATTCGGCGTCCGCCAGCGCGCGGCGCTGAAGCTGACCAGTCGCGAGCCGCACTGCCTCGTGATGTCCGCGACGCCCATCCCGCGAACGATGTCGATGACGCTGTTTGGTGACATGGACGTGACAACGCTGCGCAACGCGCCGCCGGGGCGGCAGAACGTTCACACCTATTGGGTCGAGGAGTCAATGCGAGAGCGGTGGTGGGCGTTCTTCGCCCGCAAGCTGCGCGAGGGCCGCCAGGGGTATGTCGTCGCGCCGGTCGTCGATGAGGACGAAGAAAACGCCGTCACCTCCGCCGAGGAGTGCTTCGAGTTGCTCGCCAACGGGCCGCTGGAGGCGTTTCGGCTCGACCTGTTGCATGGCCGCATGTCGCCCAACGAAAAGGACGCGGCGATGCAGCGGTTTGAACGCGGCGAGACGCAGGTGCTGGTCTGCACGACGGTCGTGGAGGTTGGCATCGATGTCCCCAACGCCACGCTGATGACCGTGGAGGGAGGGGAACGGTTCGGCTTGGCGCAACTGCATCAGTTGCGAGGACGCATTCGCCGCGGCAAGCATCCCGGTTTTGTCGCCGTGTTCGGAGATCCGCAAACCGACGATGGCCGCAAGCGCCTGGAAGCGTTTTGCCGAACCAGCGATGGCTTTGAGCTCGCCGAGCTTGACTTTCGTTTGCGCGGACCCGGCGATCTGTTCGGCACCAAACAACATGGCCTGCCGCCGCTGCGGATCGCCGACTTGCAACGGGACACCGAGCTATTGGCGTTGGCCCAGCAGGACGCGCGGAGCTTGCTCGAGGACGATCCGGGATTCGAGGCGCCGCGGCACCGTCGCTTGCGCGAGATGGTGCTGCGGCGCTACGGCGAGACACTCGATCTGAGCGACGTTTGAAGCCTATTTCACTTCGTAGGCCGTCAGTGATTCCTGGTCGCGAACGTACAGCACGCCTTTGGCGATCGCCGGGTGAGCCCAACTGGGGCGGCCATGGTTCTCGAGCTTCACGCGCCCGAGCTCCCGGTACTCGCCGGGGCTGGCCTCGGCCAGCGCCAGCTCGTGGTTCTCGCTGAGCAGGAACAGCAGGCCGTCGGAGGCGACCAGCGATCCTTTTCCCACCGAACGGTTTGCCCAGGCCTGCTCGCCGGTGGCGAGGTTCATGCAGATCAGGCCGCCGCTGCCGAAGCCATAGATGTAGTCGTCGATTCGCACGATGCCGCCGTGATGATTGGCCATCCGCTTGTCGAAGTAGATTTCGGTGGCCGACCATTGGTCGCCCTCGCGACGGACTTCGCAAAGCCCGCCACCGGTGCCATAGGAGCTGGACGAGAACACGAAGTTGCCGCGGACGATCGGCGTGGCGCAATTAGCGGTGCCATTCGCGGCGCCGCCGTAGGACCACAGCGGCGAGCCATCTTTAATGTCCACTCCAAACACGGACTCCCGAGCGAACTGCACGATCTGCTTCACGCCGTGGATTGTGGCGACGACGGGCGACGAGTAATGAGCGGCCTGTGTGACGCCGGCGGTGCGCCAGATCACCTCGCCGGTGTTTTTGTCCAAAGCCGCGAGCGTGCCGCCGTTGCCTCCCGGCGTGACGATCACCAAGTCGTCGACAATCAATGGTGACTCGGAGTAGCCCCAGCCGGGACGTCCGCCGCCGAAGTCGTCTCGCAGGCTGACCTGCCAGATCGTGGCGCCGTCGGCGACGTTGAGGCACGATACATGCCCATTGCCGCCCTCAACGTACAGCCGGGCGCCGTCGACGGTCGGGGTGCCGCGCGGCCCGTCGCCCATGCCGTTTCGGTAGCCGCCGTCGATCGCTCGAATCTCGTTCGCCGTGAGCTCGCCATCGCCGTCGGGGTATTGCTTGGCAAAGTGCTCCTGCAGCTCATTCGTCGTGATCAAGCCGTCTCGGCCGCCTTGAATGCGGGTAAAGTACTCCCGCAGCTCCTCGTCGGTGAGCAGCTCATCCATCTTGTTGTCGTTCGCAGGATCGCGGCTGTCGATGCGATTGAACTCGCGTTGCAGCCAGCTGTTGCGGACCTCTTGGCGATCGAGCTTGCCATCCTGGTTCTTGTCCAGCTGCAGCGCCTTGTCCGTTCGGGCGCTGGCGATCGCGGCGACGTCGGCCTCCTTGTCGTCGCGGTCAACGCGCAGCATCTCCAGGCCGCGCACCTGCTGCGCCTCGTCAGCGTCCAGCTTGCCGTCATCGTCTTTGTCGAACGCTTTGACGATGGTGTCGGCGCGGGAGTGCGCTAGCTGATCCTTCTGCTCCGGGGCGCCGCCAAGATCGTACTTGGCAAAATTCCAGCCATAAGCGGCCACGGCCTCAACCACGTTCAGCGACCCGTTCCCGTCTTTGTCGAACTGCTTGATCTTTTCGGCGACCGCGGCGTCCAGCTGTTCGCCAAGCTGGCCCGGCTGGACTTGCCAGATGACTCTCCCGTCCTCGGCTGACAAGGCAATCACGTGCTCGACGCCGTTCAGGTCGCCCTGCGTGAAGACGCGGCCATCGGCGATGGCGAGCGACGAGTATCCGACGCCGACCGTGTCCACTTTCCACTTCACTTTGGGGCCGCCCTCGGGCCAAGACTGCAGCAGCCCCACGCTGGCGCCGATGCCCTCCCGCTGCGGGCCTCGCCACTGCGGCCAATCATCCGGATCGACGGCCGCCGCGCTGGCGACAAGTGACATGAGCACGGCGCCTGTGAGCGCGCAACGAAGCGGAGAGATGGCGGGCATCGAGGTGTCTCGGGAGGGAAAAAAAGGAGGGGAGTCCCGGACGATCGTAACTCAAGCCACGATGCGAGGCAATCGAGTCTGGCCGTTACACCTCCACACGCCACTGATTGGGGTGCTCGGGGCTGCGCACCACGCGGCGGTAGAGCGTGTCGCGTTCGACGGGATCGCGTCCGGCCTCTTCAATCAGGCTGCGAATCCGCTCCACGGTCAGCAATTCCGGCGTGGTGGCCCCGGCGTCGTGGTAGATCAGTTCGTGGCGGACCGTGCCGTCCAGGTCGTCCGCTCCGTAGGCGAGCGCCGCCTGAGCCGTGCCGATGCCGAGCATGATCCAGTAGGCTTTGATGTGCGGGATGTTGTCGAGCATCAGGCGGCTCACGGCCATCGTCCGCAGGTCCATCAGCACCGACGGCTTGGAGATGTGCGACAGCCCGGTGTTTTCCGGGTGGAAGGCCAGCGGGATAAAAGTTTGGAAACCGCCGGTCTCGTCCTGCAGCTCACGCAGCCGCACGAGGTGGTCGATGCGGTGATACGCCTCCTCGATATGCCCGTAGAGCATCGTGCAGTTGGTGCGCAAACCGAGCTCATGCGCTGTGCGATGGATCTCGAACCATTTGCTGGTGTCGGCCTTGTGCTCGCAAATCTTGTCGCGGACCTCGGGGTGGAAGATTTCGGCTCCGCCCCCGGGCATGCTGCCCAGGCCCGCGTCGATCAGCTCCTCGAGGATCGACTTGACGCTGCGTTTGGTGAGGAACTCGAACCAGTTGATTTCGACGCCGGTCCAGCCTTTCAAATGCAGATCGGGATAGGCGTCGTGAAGAATGCGAATCACGTTCACATACCAGTCGTAGTCCATTTTGTGATGGAGCCCGCCCACGATGTGCATTTCCGTGCAGCCGTTCTCGACGGCCTCGCGGCCGCGCTCGAGAATCTGCTCGTCGGACATCAAGTATCCTTTCGAGTCGCGCAAGTCGGACCGAAAGGCGCAGAACGTGCAACGGTAGACGCAGATGTTCGTCGGGTTGAGGTGCGTGTTGATGTTGTAGTAGCCGACATTTCCGTTGACTCGCTCGCGCGCGACGTTCGCCAGCTGGCCGAGCTCCTGCAGCGGAAAACGGGGGTCGGATATGGTCAGGCCGTCATCGAATGACAGTCGCTCTCCAGCCTCCACCTTGCGTCGGATTTCGCTGAGCGCGGCTTTCCAGTCAGATTGGATCATCGGATCTCCTTCATGGCGGCGACTCATGTCCACCACAGATCGGCCAGGCCAATGGCCAGCAGACCCATGCTGATCACCATGTTGACATGTGCAAACGCCGTGTTGACTCGTGTCAGGTCATCGGACCGGACCAAGGCGTGTTCGTAAAGCAGCAGCAGCGCGACGGCAACAATGCCGGCGCCGTAGACCCAGCCGAAACCGAGTTGCGGGGCCGCCTGCGGCAGGCAAGCCAGCACGGCCACCATCCCGGCATGCGACAGCGCAGCCACTCGCAGGGCGCCAGCGACGCCGAGCCGCGAGGGCACGCTCTTAAGGCGTCGCTCCGCGTCGAACGCCTGATCTTGGCAAGCGTAGATGATGTCGAAGCCGGCGACCCATAGCATCACCGCCAGCCCCAGCAGCGCGGGCGGCGTCAGATCGCCGAGATGGCGTTGCACCTCGGCTCCGCGAATCGCGATCCAAGCGCAGACGGGCGACAGCATCAGCGCCGCCCCGAGCCAGTAGTGCGCCAGTGACGTGAATCGCTTGGTGTAACTGTATCCGCACAGGAAGAGCAACACCGGCGCCGAGAGCCAAAGCGGCAGTCGATTCGGCAGGAACAACGCGGTTGCGGCGACAAACGCGGCGGAGCAGCCGATGGTGAACCACGTCACGGCGGCGACGCCCAACTCGCCCGTGACCAGATGCCGGTTGGCGGTGCGCGGGTTGCCGGCGTCGATCCGGCGATCGACCAGCCGGTTGAAGGCCATGGCGGCCGAGCGAGCCGTCACCATGCAGATCAAGATGCCCAGCAGGTCTTGCCAGCGGAATTCGACTCGTGCGCCCGTCGATAGCGGAGCCGTCCAAGCCATGGCGGCGGCCAACAGTGCGAACGGCAAGGCGAACAACGTATGGCTGAACCGAATCATCTCGAGGATCCGGCGCAGCGCGCCCTTGGGCCGATCGGTATGTGCCGAGTTCGCCGGAGTCATGACCGCACCTCCCGGGGCTCGCCCCAGCGCGCAACCAAGTCGTGGGGCACGTCGAGTTGGTCGAGCACTCGCGCGACGATGAAGTCGACGAGGTCGGCGGTGGACGCCGGCTCGTGATACCACCCGGGCGAGGCGGGCAAGACCACCGCTCCCGCGTCGTGCGCTTTGAGCATGTTCTCGAGGTGCACGCGGCCCAGCGGCGTCTCGCGCGGCACGAGCACCAGCTTCCGCCGCTCCTTGAGATGCACGTCGGCGGCTCGCTTGATCAGATTGTCACTGGTTCCGTGCGCCACGCCGCTCAAGGTGCCGCCCGAGCACGGACAGATCACCATGCCTTGGGTGAGAAACGAGCCGCTGGCCAGCGGAGACATCATGTCACGGAAGTGGTGGTAGGCGAACTGGCCACGCGCAAAGGCGGCCGCGATCGATTCGCCGAGCTCGGCGGGCTCGAACTGTTCGAGGTCGACCAGCCGCCCGGCTTCATGGGAGAGCACGGCGCGACCGGACGGGCTGATGGTGAGGTGCGCCCGGTGGCCCGACTCGGCGAGCCACTCCAGCATTCGCAACGCATACGCGGCGCCGCTGGCGCCCGTGACTCCCACCACAATCGGCCGAGTGGCGACGGTCATGGCTTCGCCCCCACGTACAGCGTGGCGACGCCGAGCGTCAATGGATAGAATCGCACGTCGGTCAGCCCCGCTTGCCGCATCCGCTCGGCCAGCGCCTCATACGCGGGAAATTCACCCACGCTGTCGGGCAGATATTGGTAGGCGTTGGAGTCATTGCGGGCAAGCCATTGGCCGATTCTCGGCAGCACATTGCGAAAGTACCAGCCGTACATCCACTTGAACGGCTGCCAGCGCGGCTGGGAAAACTCGAGCACCGCCACCCTGCCGCCGGACTGACATACTCGTGTCATTTCTCTCAGGCCTTGGTCGGTGTCGGCGACGTTTCGCAACCCGAACGCCACCGAGACGATCTGGAAGCGGCCGTCCTCGAACGGCAGCGCCTGGGCGTCCGCCTCCCGAAATGTCAGCGATGTTTCCGGCAATTGGGCAGCGACCCGCTTCTGCTCGCCAATCTCCAACATCTCCGGGCAGAAGTCGGTGGCCACCACCGGCACGCGGCCGCCGGTGCGTCGAGCGTACGCCAGAGCCAAATCGCCCGTGCCCGTGCAAATGTCCAAGATGGGCGCTTCGCCACGAGGCGGCACCAAACGAATGGTTCGCCAACGCCAGTAGCGATCCGTGTTCAGCGACAGCAGATGGTTCATCCGGTCGTATTTCGGGGCGATCTCCCGAAACATCTGCTGCACTTTGGCTCCGGATTTGTCGACCATGGGACTGCCTGACAAGGTGAAATCATCCGTTGCGGGAGGGCGGAAACGGGGCCCAGCGGTGTGGACGACCCGGTGGGATGGGGAAAGCGCCCTGACAATCCGAAATCGGCGCCGCATAGGGTGCTTTCACCGGCCTCTCTGCAGGCGGACCGCAATAAACGCGTCAGCCTAACAAGAATCGCCGCGGAGAGTGAGGGGGCGGCCTGCCGCGCGCAACCGTCCCGGCGGGGGCGGCAGAAAATGAGCCTCGGGCGCGAGCCGGCGCGAGCACCGGGGAAACGCGCGCACGGCCCCGGCAGCCCGGCAGGGGCGGCAGAGACTAGCGCCCTTGGCGCGCGCCCGGGGAACCGGCTATCCCCGACAGGCGGTGAGTGCTAGAATCCCACCACTTTCCTCCGGAACACCCCTCGCCCCGCCTTTTGCTAGTGCCCATCCGCCGCCTGTTCCACAAGGTGCTTGGCTTTTTTCAGACAGCCGACACCCAACATGTTGCCGCCGAGACGAGCACACCGCCCGTGGCGACGCCCATCCGCCGGGATGATCGCCAGCTACGCGAGGCGCGGGAACGCGCGATCGAGACTCTGCCCGAATTCCTCGCGCTGCTGGACGATCCGCCCATGGCAGATGCGGAATTCTATCTGAAGGCAATGTTTCGACAGGACGGGGCCGGCGAGCGGCTTTGGATTGCCAATGTCCAGCGACGCGGCAACGAGTTCGTGGGCGAAGTCAGCAACGACCCGCAGATCGTCAAACGCCTCCGCTTCGGCGACTCGGTCGAGGTTCGCGTCGAAGATGTCCACGACTGGATGGTGACCGCAGGTGAGCGAACCTATGGTGGCCACTCGCTCGAGCTTACGAGTCGTCGCCAGGACTAGTCCGTAGCATGGGCGCCCTCGCCCGTGCTCGGCGAGCAGCCGCAAAGATCGTCCGTAGCATGGGCGTCCTCGCGCGTCCTCGCCCGTGCGCGGCGAGCAGCCGCAATGATCGTCCGTAGCATGGGCGCCCTCGCCCGTGCGCGGCGAGCAGCCGCAAAGAACCGCCAGTGCCCATCCAGCAAAGCTGCGCGATGCTACATAGAACACGACTTTGGCCGGCGCAGTGGGGCAGCGCAGCACTGCACGGGCGAGGACGCCCATGCTACGTAGAAAAGCGACTTTGGCCGGCGCAGTCGGGCCGCGTAGCACTGCACGGGCGAGGACGCCCATGCGACGCGCGGCACGTGTCTGCCAGCTACGCGCGACACGTCTTAGTCGGGCAGGTCGGCCCCGCGAGTCTCTTTGGCCAGCAGCGTCACACCCACGCCAATCGCGTAAAGCGGGGCCATGTAGAGCGCGGTTTGCTCGGGTTTCCAGGCCATTTGCGCGGCGATCAACATCGCGGCGGCAGTGCCGAAGCGCCCGGCATTGAAGCAAAATCCCGTTCCGGTTCCACGCAGCCGAGTGGGGAACAACTCGGGGAAATAGACCGCGTACCCGGCGTGCATGCCAAGCGTCAGGAAGCCGAACACCGGCAGCACCACCCACAGCAGCGTGGGGGACGAGTTGGCGGGTATCAAGTACAGAAACATCAACAGGGCCATCACGAACCCGCCGACGTGGTAAAAGATGAAAGCGCCTTTTCGTCCCATTAGATTGGCGAACCAGCCGAACAGCACCAGGCCCAGGCCGCCGCCGACGGTGTTCAGGCACATGCTTACCATCTCCGCCCGCTTGATCTCACCCGAGTGCGCTTGATACGCGGCCTTCTTGACGCTCTGGTCAGCGTCGAGCGGAATGCCATCGGCCGCCAACGCGGCCTTCTCCGCCGAACGCAGCAGCGCGTTCTTCCCGTAGATGTGGCAGCCCCAAAACGTCACCAAGCCGATCGTGGCCAACGCCACACCAATCACCGTATTCAGCAAGTTTTCGGACCGAAACAGATCGCCGATCACGCCCGTCGCTTGGGTCGAGTCCTTGGCCTCCCGTTCTTTGGCGCGACGCCATTGCTCGGGCTCCTTCATCTTCCAGCGAATCACGACGACCAGCAGCGCCGGGACGATGCCAATCAGAAATCCCAATCGCCATGTGTCGTCGCCCCATAGTTTGGCGCTGATGATGAAGTAGCCCACCGCGACCGCCATCAGCGTGCCAAACACGCTTGAGGCGTGGAAGATCGACGACATCTGAGAGCGGGAACGCTTCGGCATCACCTCGGCGACCATCGCGCTGGCCACGGCCCACTCGCCGCCAACGCCCATCGCGACCAGGAATCGCAGCAGCACCATTTGCCAAGGTGCGTTGGCCAACGCCGTGACGCACGTGAAGACCGAGTAGAACAGGATCGTGACAATCATGGTCTTCGATCGCCCAATCTTGTCGCTCAGCATGCCGAACAGAATGCCGCCAAAGGCGCCGCCCAACAGAAACGACGCCAGCGCATAGTTGTTCCAGGTGGCCACCAATGGGTCGTCCGCGCTGCCGACACCCAACAGTTGCGGCATCGCATCGCGCATGCTCGCCACAAACACCTGACCCTCGAAGATGTCGAACACCCAGCCGAGCGACGCGACGACTAGCACCAGCCATTGATAACCGGTGATGCCCTGATACCAGGCCAGGCCCTCGTCGCCACCCTCTGCGACTTTCGACGCGGAGGGAGATTGGTAAGCAGATTCGGAGTCACTCATGGCAGCGTTGCTTCGAAGAGGAGGTCAGCTTGTGTTGGAATGGGCGTTTGCCGACGCTTTATCCCTCGCTTACGCTTCGGGTTTCCTTGCACACGATCGAACGTTTGCGCCGATGCAATACTCCTCGCTGACACGCTTACGCAAGGGGATTTGAGGGCCCGTTAGACTAACCCGTGTCGACGCGCAGGGCAATCGGCGGGAACGTGTGCACGCTACTGGACCTCAACTAACGGGTCAGCTCCACGCCTGCATAGCAAGAGAGGCCCGCGGCGGCGAAGCCGGTTGCCTCCTCATAACGCTGGTCCAGCAGGTTGTCGACGCGGCCGATCAGGCGGGCGTGCGAGCCCAATTGCCGACGCCCGGACAATTGCATGAACGTGTACGTGGGCAGGACGACGGCGCCGTCTCGCGTGTCGGTGCGGGGGCCGACGATCAGCGTGGAGAGCCGCAACGCCGTGCCGGCATCCGGAGTCCAAGTGAGCGAGATGGCGCCCTTGTCGCGCGGGCGCCGCACCAACGGCTGGCCGGTGTCGCGGTCCAGCGTGTCGGTGCGAGTGTAGCTGCCGTTGACCAGCCATCGCCGCGCCAATCGCCACTCGGCCAGCGCTTCGACGCCGTGCGTCTTGGCGACGCCAATGTTTTCGAGCAGGAAGGTGTTCAGGTCGAAGAGGATCAGGTTCTGCAGGTCGTTGCGAAAATAGACGGCACTGACCGATAGCCGATCGGTCAATCGCTGGTCCAGCCCATACTCCCAGCCGCGGCTTCGCTCCGGCGCCAAGTTCGGGTTGCCGAACGGGAACAGATTCTCGGCCAGAGCGGGCGCTCGAAAGCCCGTGCCCAGACTGCCGCGCAGCCGCGTCGTCTCCGTCACGTCGCCCAGCAGCGTCACGCGATACGTGAACGCCGAGCCGGCGGCGCTGTGGTCGTCCCAACGCACGCCGGCCGTCGCATAGAGCCGGTTCCACAGCTCCCATTGATCCTGCAAGAACGCCGACCGCTGGTTTTGAGTCGCGTTGGAGGTGGAGCCGAACCCGACGGAGCCCGCGTCCTCGGCCCAATATTCGCCGCCCGCGGTCAACATGTTCGACTCGGTGAGTTGAACGTTGGCCAAGTACCGAGCTTGACGGGACTGCCCGGTGGTGGAAAACGGGAACACATCGTCGTAGTCGTCGCGGTCAAAGTCGGTCAAGTCGAAGGATGCAATGTGCTCGATCAGCCCGTCGCCCGGCGCCCAAATCCCCTGCACGCGCTGAAAGAACTGCTGATTGTTGATCTGGCGAGTGAAGTCGTCTGTCGGCGGTGTGCCTAACGAAAACGGCGCATCGTCCAGCTCGGTGCGGCCATCGATCCAACGAAAGAAGTATTCGAACTCCAGCGTCTCGTCGCTCCAGAGGCCGAAGCGGCCGTCGAGCGTGCCGAGCTGCAGGCCGTCTCGTTCCATGCCGCCCACCCGTCGCGAGGCCGACGAGAAACCATCGGTGTCCAGCCAGGAGCCAGACACGGAGTAATCGAAGTGGCGCCCCGCGCCGCGAGCGAACCCCGCTTCGCGGTGTGTGCCGTATGAGCCGGCCAGCACCGAGGCGCCGACTCCGGGGGCGTCTCGGCCTCGCCGCGTGACAATATTGATCACGCCACCCACCGCGTCGGAGCCATAGAGCGGACCCTGTGGCCCCTGCAACACTTCGATGCGCTCCACGTTGTCCAGCGAGAGCGTCGAGAAGTCGAATCCGCGGCTGGGACCGCTCGGCTCGTTCAACGGGATGCCGTTGAGCAGCACCTTGGTGTGCTGTGAGTTGGCGCCGCGGAGAAAGATCGAGCTCACGGAGCCCGGAGGCCCGGTTTGCACCACATCGACACCCGCGGTCGACCGCAACACGTCGGTCAGCTGCGTCGCGCTGCTGTTGGCGATCGTTGCGGCGTCGATGACTCGCACCGTGCCGCCGAACTGCGTGGCCGGCAACGGAGTGGCAGTGGGCGTGATCGTCTCGACCGATGGCGAATCGGCGGGCGCCGGCGAGACTGGCGGTTGATCCCCCGTCGCAGCGTTGTTACTTGGAGGCTGGATCGGTGGCAGATTCGTGTCAGGCGTGACGGAGTTGCGAGGCACCGTCGTGGGAGGCAAGGTGGGCAGCTCCTGCCCCGCCTCTTGCGAATCTTGCTCGTTTTCGCTGGCGGCCTCGGCGGGAGTTCGGGCCTGGTCCGGTGTCACGACGGGCGCCGGCGGCTGTCCAGATGCGACGCCGGTCACCGACGATAGCAGCAACGTCAGTAGGGCAACACGCATCATGGGATGTAATGGACCGTCAAGTTTGTGTCTTCCATAGCGGCACGACTTCCCCTCTGTCATCGGTCAGGAATCTCAGCTCCTTCGTTGTGATCCGGAGAACCCGCAAAGCCGCCCAAACTTGGCTTGCCTGCTTCGTCGCGGGTAGATTGCCTAGTTCTCCTCGACGCCAATGTTGTGGGTGAGGGATGGGCAGTTCGATCCCTCGCGCACGCTTCGGGTCTCCTTATCCCTCGCTGACGCTTCGGGTTTCCTTATCCCTCGCTGACGCTTCGGGTTTCCTTCAATGCCATCGCAGTGGGAGTGAATTGGGTGATTCTTTAGCGGTTAGAGGCCGGACCTCCATCGCAGGTGACCCTTGTGAGGCCCTGGGTGCCTGTTGGTCGCTGGCATGCGGATGGATTCGTTGAGTGTTGGCTCAACGCGTCGGGTATCCTCAGTGGTCCTGTTGTTGCAAGTCTCGCCATCTCGGTTCTGTCGTCATGCCTGACTGGACCTACCGCACCGTGTTTCGGCCGCTGTTGTTTCGCCTCCCCATGCGCGCGGCGTTGGGGTTGGCGCTGGGCAGCCTCGGGCGGTTGGGCAGTGTGAGCATTGGACGTGCGGTGATCGATTGGATGGGGCACATGAGGCCCGATTCGAGGCTTCAGTTGACCGTTGGCACACTGACCGCCGATTCGCGAGTCGGGTTGGCTTGCGGTTTGAATCCCGCGGGAACCGCGTGTGGGGCGTTTTCTCGGTTTGGATTCGGGCTTCTCGAAGTGGGCCCGGTGGCGCTCGAGGGCTCGCCGTTGGATTCCACCCTGAC
Organism: Planctomycetales bacterium; assembly: GCA_020426845.1. GTDB lineage: Bacteria > Planctomycetota > Planctomycetia > Pirellulales > Pirellulaceae > JAGQPF01. The sequence continues at coordinate 1,598 of JAGQPF010000089.1, read as the reverse complement.
GCGTGACGATTCTGGCGAGGCGATCTGCCGAGCGGTCGGCGCCGTGGGAGTCGTTGAACTCGAGCAGACGCTCCGCCATCTGCCAACCCGGACGCCAGCGGTGGTGGCTCGGTTGTCGGCGACAGCGAGTGACGACGAAGTCTTGGAGATCGTGCGCCGGCTGCCGTCTTCCGTGCACGCAGTCAGCGCACCGGCGTCGTGGCCGCTCGAACGATTGCTCGTTCTTTCCGCCGCGCGTCCGCTGATCTTGTTGCTTGATGCAGACGCGCCCCTGGAGGATGCCGCGTGGTTCGCCGCTCGCAACAAGATCGCCTCGGCGTGGTGGGTAGTTCCCGCTGCAGCGGCGACGGAATGGACGCTTGGCAAGCCCCAGTACGAACTGGCGCTGCAAACGACTCGCCGACTGCGAACGCTCGCCGACGATGCCGGCCAGGCGCCAGGAGCCGATCCCGACGCGGTTGTCATCGGACAGGCCGTCGGCGTGCACTCGGCGGAGGACGCATTGGCTGCGCTCGATGCCGGAGCGGACATGGTGCTGGTGGATTCGGGTCTGGTGTTCTCGGGCCCCGGGTTGCCGAAGCGGGTCAACGAGGCGCTGTTGCATCGCATGTTGATGGACGACGCCCGCGAGGAGCCTGCGGCAGCGGCGGCAAAGCCAGCTCATTACTCGTGGTATTGGGCGCTGCTCATGGGCGCCGCAATGTTTGTGGGGGGAGTGCTCGCCATGGCGATTGCGCTGACGCGTGTCGTGCTTCCCTATGACGAGTCCATGTCACAGTTGTCCCGCGAGCAGCTGGCGTCGATCAATCCGCGTCTGTTGGACTTTATGACGCACGACCGCGTGACGTTGTCGGGCACGATGCTGTGTGTGGGCTTGATCTACGCGATGCTGGCTTGGCGAGGGATGCGGCGCGGGCTGCATTGGCCGCGACGCACCGTGATCACCTCGGCGCTGGCGGGATTCCTGAGCTTCTTTTCATTCCTCGGCTTTGGCTACTTCGATCCCTTTCACGCGTTCGTCACCGCGTTGCTGTTTCAGCTGTTGTTGCTGGTGATGCACTCGGACGCCGCACCGCGCCCGACCCGCGCGGTGGCAGCCGAGGCGCCCGAGTTGACCGACTCGCCGCGCTGGCTGCTCAGCCAATGGGGACAGCTGATATTCGTGATTCACGGAGCGGTGCTGATTGTGGCGGGCGCGGTGATCACGTCCATTGGCATGACCGACGTGTTTGTCCGCGAGGACTTGGAGTTCATGCAGACGACGCTCGACTGTTTCGAGCCCTACCCGACCCTGATTCCGCTAGTCGCCCACGATCGAGCGACATTCGGCGGGATGTTGATCTCTTGCGGAGCCGCGGTGCTGTGTTGTGCGCTCTGGGGGTTCCGGCGCGGAGACGCATGGCTTTGGTGGACGCTGATGGCCGCCGGCAACGCGGCCTACGGCGCCACGATTTGGGTGCATTGGGCGGTTGGCTACGACAGCCTCAAGCATCTGCTGCCGGCCTACGGGGGCTGGTTGTTGCTCTGGATCGGCGGGCTGCTTTCGCTTCCGCATCTGGTGCTGCGCGACGAGGCGCTGGAACAGCGGTGGCGCCGTT
>JAGQPF010000753.1 GCA_020426845.1 Planctomycetales bacterium | reverse complement strand
TGGTTGCGAGTGTCGAGTTTGCCATCGTCTTCCTTGGGAACCACGGTCACCTTCAACTCGTTCATCTCGGCAAGATCGAACGTCGGCAGGTAGCCGCGCGCGGCAGTGAACGGCTGGCTGAACGACGTCGCGTTCAATTCCGTCACGATGGCGTCAGCTACGTCGATGATGTCAGCTTGCGGCATGGTCTCTTGGTTCGTTTGGTCTCAGTGGCAACAGCGGCTACCGAAGAGTCGCACGGCTCCTCGCAAGACCCGCCGCACAGGGCGGTGCCCCTGGAACCAGCGTGCGACCGGTCGTCGCGCACGGTGATAGGCAACGCCAGTTCGCGCGAAGTTGGTCGTCTGGCACGTGCCCACCTCACAGGCAGCCGTAGCCGCGGCCTCCGTCACCGCCGGCGTCGCGAACTGCAAATCGTCGTCGGCTCGCGTCTCCTGACTGCTCATTGCGAGTCCCATCACCATCGCGGCAGCAATACACAAAACGAATCGTTTCATCGTCGTCCGTCCTTCCTGGTTGAAACCCACATCCTGCGAGCCCAGATGGCCGCCAACATGACAACCACTGCGGGGCAAGCGATCTCCACGATCATCAGTACTCGCGGCGTCAGCGCCGCCCATTCCATCCATCCGTCGACCACCTCACCCAGTCGCTGGAAGAAGCGTTTGACGCGCCAACCTACGCGCCGGGAGTCTGGGGCGTCGTCGGCCCGATCAGCTTCTTGATCGCGTCGACGATGTTTTGGTAGGCGTTGTCGTCCAGCAGCAGTTTCTGGCCCGTCGCCTTGCGAAACGTCCGAATCCCTGCGAAGCCCGCCAGCACCAAGAGCAGCACGTTCGTCAGGCCGCCCGACCCCAGCATCGATCCGATCAGCGTCGCCAGCAGGCTCAGCGGATTGACCATCGGTTGCGGGGCCGGCTGTGGCACCGGCGGATAGTCGAACGGGAACTGCGGCATCGGAGCGTACGGCGTTGGCTCCACGCGCGGCGGCGGTGAAAAAGGGGGCTCGTAACCTCGCGATTGCTGTTCGGCTGGTTCGGTCTGCTGGCCAATTCCGCGGTGCTGCGATTGCTTGGGAAGTCGAGCCACATACGCTGTAATTCCATCGCGGATGGTGGTTGCAAGCTTCTGCGAGTCGCCGTCGTAACCGGTCTTCTGCATCACCACGGTCTTGGGATCACCGTAGCGTCCATCGCGCGGCGGTTGAATTAGCAACGTCGGATACCCGGCGAGCTGAATCCCTTCCCAGCGCCAGGCCTGTGTCTGGTCCTCTGCCGCAAACACGTTGAAGTGTGCCCAGCTGTTGGCGTGGTCGCTGGGATCAGCAAACGGCCGCAATTCAGGCGACGTCGCGAAGGCCTGCTTGAGCGATTCACAATACTTACAGTTGCGGGTCGTGATGACCGTGATGAACCACTTATGCGAGTCGTCAGCGGGCGGCCGCAAGGCCTCGGCGATGAGGTCGGTTGCATCGTTGCGATAACCGTCGATCCGCTCGACGAAGTTGCCGCGTCGCAGAATCTCCTGCTCGGCGAGCGGGGGTACGTCTTTCAGGTCTTGGGCGAGAGCGGTCGCAGTAAGCGATAGAAACAGCAGGCAGCTTGCCAATCGCGAAACCATGTTCTGTTACTCCTTTGACACAAAATGAGGTTGTTACCACCAGCGGACATAGCGGGGCGGAGGCGGCGGAGCGGGTCCGTCGAGAATCACGACCCACTTCCCACTAGCCAAATGAAGGTGTCGATAGCCTTCGTTCGTGTACTCGTCGATGCGATGCGGCGAGTTGTTGTTGCAGACGTACCAGAGTCCCGCGGCACGATCGCGGCCATACTCGGTTTGAAAGTGCCGTGTTCCCGCTCCGATCGCCGCGAAGCGACCCGTCTTGGCCGCCCACTCCATCCACTCGAACGTCGAATCGCCCGTCACATTGAACGCGCGAATGCCTCGCTGGCTGCAATAATCGGCCACTCGGCTGGGCCATGAACCGCCTCGCACGGCCTTGCCATACTCGGTGTCCCACAACAGCGTCGTTGCGGCCGGCACGTTGTTCCACGTCCCGCACATGCCGATCGAACATTGGACGCATGATCCGTCCGGATTGCGAAACCACTTCCGGACTTCGACAGGCAGCTCCATCATCTCCTGCGCCTGGAGCAATTGACTGGCGGCGGCTGTCGTTGCCAACAGAACGACAATGCTAAGAACCTTCTGTCGCCACATGCTTCGTGTGAATCCTCAGGAGTTTGCGAAAGGAATCGGAGTAGCGGTAATGGGGCTCGTTCCCCGGTGCCATGACTTCGTAAACAAATATGGTTGGGCCTTGGGCTTCGCGGATCAAATCGCCTGCGACCGGCAAAGTCTCGACGCCGCCAAGCACCAGGTCCGCCGCATGGATCAGGTAATCGCGTGATTGAATCCGCACGACCACGCCCGATCCGTCATCAAGTTCGAACTCCGTCTTGCCGACGGTTGCCTTGATCGGCACCTGCTCTGCGCCTCGCTCGTAGGTGACGTCGATGGACGCATGCGTCTTCATCTGATCCGCCAGCCACGAGGCACCAATCTGCAGCAGGTTGGTCAAGGCCTGTCGCTCCTACTGGCTCAACCGAACGCGAACCGTCGTGTCAGCGTCGGCTGCGGCGAGAACCGCCTTACCCATCAGCTTGTTGGCGCCGGCACCATCCGTGGCGACCGCAAAGTCGTTGCCGTCGTCCCAGTACACCTTGTCGCCGATCGCAAACGTGACACCCGCGCCACCTTCCTTGGCGACGTCAAACACGCCTTTGACGGCCAGCGCACCGAGCACATTGGCCTTGATGTCGCGTTTGGTGATACCAACCAGGTCGCTGAGCACCACGACGTCGCCCGCTGCCACATCGGCCCCGGGCGTGTAGTCAATCGCGTCGCCTTCTTGAACGAATTGGGCTTGAGCCATTGTTCTTCCTCTCTGGGAGTTAACAGTCGAATTGGTTGTGAGCTACGAGCGGTTGTCGCTGTTACGCTTCGCCTTTGACTTTCACGGCACCGCGTGGGTCCTGCTCCTTGACGCCGACGTCGAGATAACCTCTGAATCCCATGCCCAAGTTGTTGGGCGGTGCTTCCACCCGTTCGATCACGGGCGTGCGACGTCCGTTGAGGAACACGATCTCAAACGCCGAGATCACGCTCGGATTGGCGAACAGGTACCAAGCCTTGCCGCTGGCTCCGCTGAAGTACGTGTCCGACAAGTGTGGCGCGGAGATGACGCGGTACTTGTTGCGATGGGGATTGTCGACGGGGATCTTCGTCTTCGTACCCGAAGCGTCGATCATCAACTGGGCCGATCCCATCAGCAGCTCGGCGTCCGTCTCCAGTTCGACCGGAACCACTAGCGACTCGGGCCGAATGTTGATCGGCTTCTGGTCTTTGGGGTTGGTCCCCGGTCCCGCCTTCTGCTTGCGGAACTGGGTCTTGGCCGTGGTCAGCGAGTCCGGTCCGAACGCTGTCGTCGCTCCTTCCAGGTAGTTGCCGTTGCTCGTGCTGAAGAAGTTGTTCGGGTTAGACAGCAGCAACGTGAAGAACAACTCGTCGACCACTTGCGCACCATCACGACCCATTTGCGTGGGCACGTCCATGAAAGCGCCGAGATCGTCGTTGATGATTTCCTGGCGAGTCAGGAACACAACCTGGCCGTAGGTGTCGGCCTTGTTGCTGTACTTCTGCTCCGAGAGTTTTCCATGCTTCAACTCGCCGTCGGGAGCAACCTGCTCGAAGCCTCCAGTACCGAGAAGACGATACCGGCTGACCTCCTTGAAGTCGCTGACCGAACCGACCGAGCAGAGATCAAACGCCGCAATGGCAGTCGCCTCATAGGCTGCCAGCAGCGTCTTGTTCATCACGTTTTCCAGGATGCCTGGCAGGCTGACTGTCGAGAATCCAGCGTGAATGGTCGCTGTTCCGTCGCCGAACACCCGCGGTACATCAAAACCTTCCAGCCGAGCGCACTCGGCGACCAATTCTCGCAACCCGATGTTGCGCATCGGATGAGCGGCTTCCATCGTCTGCTCGCCGTATTGCCGCGTGAGCTTGTTTTCGTCAAAACCCAGAGACAGGCAGGCGGCAGCTTCGAGTACACGCTCGCTTGCAACAGCCGGCGCGGTGTGGATGGCCGGAGCCTTGGGGCGCGTGGCACGTAGCACGGCCAGTTCAGTCTTGGTCTCGTCCCATCCCTCTTCGATCGCCTTGGCTTCGATATCGGGATGCTCGTTGTTGCAGACCTTGCGCACCGCTGCGATCCGCTTCGATTCAGCGGCGGCAGCCGCCCGCATCTCAGCTGCGGGGTCCGGGGGCGGATCGTTTTTACTGACCGCAGGTGCCGTCGGAGGAACGGGCACCGTGGGAGGCGGAGTCGCCTGCTGTTTGTCGAACATCGCCTTGAGACTGGCGACGTGCTTGTCGTCCATGTCGTCGATCGGCAGGTTGTTGTCGGCGGCCCATTGCTCGAATTCCATCGTGTTAACCTCCTGGTTCTGTTCCCCACCGGCCCCAGCCGCAACGTGCGCCCAGGTGTCGTCGTCGGCTCCGAGCGCGACGAAGCTGATTTCGCCCAGCGTCGATTTGCGGGCGATGTAGAGGGGACCGGTAAACTCGCGACCATTGGCGGTCGCCTTCTTTCCTTCCGTGATGAACACAACCTTGTCGGCCGTCGCTCCGAGCGAAGCCTGCCACGGAAAACCGTTCTCGCTCGTGGCGATGATTTCTTGCGCGGTCGCCCCCGAGCCGGAAACAACGCCGCTCACATCGAGCGACTGCTCAGTCACACCGATCTCGCTGGTGTGTCCGACGATCTGTCCGCCGTCGTGATCCTTGAGGATCGGTCGCGACTTCTTGGGAACCCGCAGCCCAGCCAGGTCAACGACGACCGGATAGCGCCAGCCAGAAAGCTGCATCGCACCACCCGTGTAAGCCGTCATGCTGAAGCGACGCAGCGGAGGCTTGTCACCTTCGATCGGAAGTGCCGCCTCGAGCTGGATGCCACCGGCATCATCGCTTTGAATCCAGAGCCGCTTGGGAACTTGCTCAAGCGGCTTCGGCGAGTTTTTCGTCGTCGATTTCGACATCGTCTTCCTCGAGTTCGGTGTCAGTCGTGTTGGTCGCTGGCAGCGTCTCGGCCAAAGTCAGGCCCAACTCGGTCATGAGCTGGCGTTCCTTGGCCCGCTGCCGCAGTTCTGCTTCCCAGTCACGGCCTTGCCGGGCGTATTCAGTGGCCAGCGTGGTCGTGTGATTGGCCAGGCGGGTCGCCTGCGCGTTTGCTTCCTTGGCAGGGTCGACATGCTCGTGGCCGTCGAACATCCATTGGTGTGAAAAGTCCGCGTCGAGAGTTCGCAGACTGGCCGGCAGGAATCCTTCCACCAGGACCGCCTCGTCGAGCCAAGCAGCGAGGATGCGATCCAGCACGACCGCGGCGATTTGTTGCTGCTCGACGCGGATGGATTTGAAGTACGTCTGATGATCGAGCCGACCGGAGGCGTAGTTGTATCCAGAGGAATTCCCTGCGGCCACGTTGAAGGGCATGTTCAAGCAGCGTGCGATTTCGTTGAGGATTTCCTTCTTGAACTCCGTGTAGCCAGTCGAGGGCTGCTCCGCATGCATTTGGGCCATCTTCCAACCACCCGGCATCGTCAGCAGAGCCCGTTTCTCCAGCTCGATCGGCTCGAATGGTTCGGCCGCGTCGGCTTCGCCACCGGCAGGTGCGTCGGTGTAGAGGATGCCTGCAAAGTCGGCGGCTGTTTCAGCAGCTGCCAACACGGCCAACGTGAATCGCCGTAGTTGTGCGAACAACGGCAGCGCCGGTGTGATATCGGGAATGCCACGAGCTTGTCCCGGTCGGTCGCAACGGAAGTAATGAATCACGCCGTCCGCGGGATACGGGTCATAACTCAAGCTGTTGACGACAAATCGGTCGCTTCCCGGATGTTCTTTGAGGACGTGATACGTCACCGGATTACCGAAGACGTCAAATACGATTCCGTCGACAGCGTTGAGCTTCTGCGGAGACAGGTCTGGCGTGCAGACTTGCTCCGCCTCGACCAATCGCAAGTCGAGATTGATTGGGGACGGCAAACCTTCGTTGCTGGTGAGAATGGCAAATGCCTCTCCATCGCTGGCGCGAGCCATTCGCATCGTGCGGAGTTTTTCCGGCAGCCCTACGCCCATGGACCACTTGGCAAACTCCTGTTCGACAACGCGATTCGCTTCTGCGTCGGG